>NZ_JBEXSH010000252.1:0-10425 GCF_040613555.1 Streptomyces sp. NPDC006265 | reverse complement strand
GTCGCGGACCGCATCTGGGCGCGGCCGGCCGTCACGGTCATCGGCATCGACTGCCCGCCGGTGGTCGGCGCCACCCCGTCGGTGCCGCGCGCCCCCAGCCGGGGCGGACGCCTCTCAGCCCAGGCAGATGACCAGCAGGCAGAGTTCCTTCGGCTCCGAGTCGGCGGGAGACGTCTCGGGCGGGGTGGCCGCCGCGGGCGGGGGTGTCGAAGGGGACGACGGCTGCTGTGCGTCGGAGCCGGACCCGGCGGCCGGCGGCGTCGTCGGTTCGGTGACCTGCGACGCGGACGAACCCGCGGTGCCGGTGCCGGTGGCGGTGTCGACGGTGTCCGTGACGGTCTTCCGCCGGGGCGCGGTCGTCAGCGGCAGCTCTCGGTGTGCGGCGGCCGCGTCCGTACGGGCGTCCGACGGCGTGGTGCGGGGTTCGGCGGCCCGGGGCCGCTGGTGGCGCGAGGCGCGGTCGGAGTGCGAGGGGGTCGTGGGGGTGGACGCGGCGCGTGGGCTGTCGTCCTTGCTCGACGTCGGGCCGGCGTACGTCGGCGCCTCCCCCGCGGCGCCGCCCATGGTCGTGTCCTCCGGCGTCGCGGCCGCCTGCACACCGGGCTTCGCATTGCCGTTCATCGCGGCGACGGTCAGACCTCCTCCCACGAGCGCGACGGCCGTCGCCACCACGGCCCGGCGCTGGTTCTTCTTCCAGCGGGCCATCTGGCGGCGCCGGGCGGCCCGGCCCTGCGGCCGGGCTTCGTAGCCCTCGGCCGTGTCGGTGTCCGGGGCGTCGTCCCCGTCGGACGAGCCGGAGCCGGGGCCCTCCTGCGTGCGCGCGGGGGTCTCGTCCCACACGGTTCTGTCGTGCCAGGGGCCGGTGGCGGCCTGGTAGTCCCAGGCGGCCGGTCCGCCGGGGGCCACGGCGGGCGCGGGGGCCGGGGCGGTACGGCCGCCGATGGCGGAGGGGTCGATGTCCGGGGCGTAGGCGCCGCACCCCGGGCAGACCAAGGCGCCGTTGAGGTGCCGACGGCACGAGGAGCAGTAGTCCATGTGTGGCTTTCCCGATCTGGCTGTTCCGGCGGCTCGCCGGCCGCGCCTGGTCACGTTCGCACGTGGGATCGAGCCGTAACGCTAACGAGACTTTGGAAGGACGGTGTGCAGCCTGTGTGACACCCCTGCACAGATCCTCTGGATCTCGCGTGTGCCATGAGTGGCCGGTGAGTAAGCGAGCCGTAGTCGGGGAACGCTCGGGCACCCGCGGTCACCGCACGGGGCGTTCCGCTTCCGCCGCCCTCAACTCACCTGTTTTTCCTGCGAACTGACGCACAACCCTTTGGATGCCCCGAGGGTCACACCATGCAGGAGCAACCATCTCGAAGAGTTGCAAGGGGGAAATATGCGATTCACCCGTTCCGTCCTGGCCGCGTCCGCCGTGGCGGCGCTGTCCGTGGGCACCATGACCGCCCTGGCATCGCCGGCGTCGGCCGCGCCCAACACCACTCCGCAGAAGGTCTGCGGCAGTGGCTACAAGACGGTCAACTCGGCGACCGTCGGCTCGCTGGGGACCGTCTACCTGACCTACAACGCCTCCAAGGGCCAGAACTGCGTCACGACCATCCGCAACAACCCGGGCAAGGCCGTGAACATGTCCGCCTGGGTCTCGGTTCCGGACACCGAGGAAAGCCACTACGACGAGGGCCTGTTCACGTCGTACGCCGGACCGACGTACGTCTACGGCAAGGGGCACTGCGTGGACTGGGGCGGCAGCATCGCCAACACGTACGTGCAGGTGTACGGCTCCAACTGCGGCTCCCTGAAGGAGCACCGGGTCACCTTCACCCGCTGACCCCCCTCCGGCCGGGCCCCACGGGCGACCGTGGTGGCCCGGCTTCTGCGTGCCGGCCCTACGCCCAGGCCGTCACCGGCACGAACGAGCTGTCCTGCCGGGAACGTTCTGGCACGTCTGAGAACGACTCTGACCTGCACGATAGCCCCGCCACACAGAACCCGGTGCACCTCCCGTGCACAATGGCGACGGCGAACTCGATACGCCGGATGCATCCGCAGATCATGGCTTCTTCGGGACTGCCGCATGATCGGGTGACAGCGGGGTTTATGCAGCCAAGGCTGCGGGTGGGGTCATGATGGTCTCGTACTCGACGGGGTCGATCGGGCCAGGCGTTTCTGCCTCCGGCGTCGGTGGTACGTACGCTCGATCCAGGTGACGATCGCGATCCCCAGCTCCTGGCGGGTGGCCCAGGTACGGCGGTCGAGGACGTTCTTCTGCAGCAGCGCGAAGAAGCTCTCCATGGCCGCGTTGTCGCCGGCCGCACCGACCCGGCCCATTGAGCCGACCAGGTCATGACGTGCGAGCACGGACACGAACTTCCGTGAGCGGAACTGCGCGAGTTCAACCGCTCGTTGCAACATCGGGCTGTTGCAGCGAGCGTAGCTGCTCTTCGAAGACCTCGGCCGGCGATCGGAATGAACAATGCATCCGGCGGCCTGGCCGCGACGGGCCAGTTGCGATGCCGCAGCGCACTGGCAGAGGGTGGCGCAGCTCGCCGCTCCATACTACGCAGCGGCTGCTGCCCCGACCCGAAACCGGGCAGCGCCGGGCGCACAGGACGGCACTTGACCACGAGCATCCTGTACAAGACCAACCATCGTTCCGAGGGCGGAGTCCGCGATGCTCCCTGGGTGGCCATCGCCCCTGTCGTGAACGCCATCCGTGTTCTGGAACGCATCGTTCCCCCAGGGCAGCTGTTGTTCGATCACCACGCCCACGACCTGCGCGGTACCGGCTCCCTCACCGTGCACACCCTGGGCAAATGGGTGGAGGACTTCATCACCTGGGCCAACTACGAGGCAGCCGCGCGCGGCCTGGCCGGTGAGGTCATCCCGCCGGATCCGCACGGGAGGATCGGTACCGAACGATTCCGCAGGAGCCTGGCCTGGCACATCGCCCGCCGCCCGGGTGGCCTGGTCGCGCTCGCGATTCAGTACGGTCATCTTCGGACTTCTGTAGCGGCCGGATACGCCGCGCGCAGCCGGGACGGCATCCACGAGCTCCTCGACGTCGGGACGGCCCGCGCCACCATCGACACCGTCGCTGACCTGAATGCCGCTCTCGAGGACGGCTCGGCGTCTCTGAGCCCACCGCCCGCGGGCCATCAAGGCCGCCGCCACCGCGCCCCAGTACACCGGCAGCGTCATCACCGCCCGGCAGGCCCGCCAGATCCTCGCCAACCCCCACCTGGCCGGCTACGACAATCCCCGCACGCTGCTGATGTGCGTCTACAAGCGCGACAAGACCCTGTGCCATCGCGGCCTCCAGGGCACCCCCAGCCTTGACCAGTGCGTCCCCGCCTGCGCGAACATCGCCCGCACCGATCAGCACGCCACCGGCCTCCGACTCCGCGCCACCTCGCTTGACCAGCAGGCAGGCCGCGTCCCCGGCCCGCTGGACGAACGCCTGCACGATCTCGCCGACGCCCACCACCGCAAGCGCATCAGCCTCCAGAACTGCACCTCATGAGCCCCGCACCCGACGAACGCGACCGTATCCGCGCGGCCATGGGCCGCATCTGCAGGGAACCGCGGAGCATTCCAACGGCGCGCTGACGATCGTCGCCCTGGCCCAGGAAGCCGGCGTGCCGCGCAACGCGCTCACCCAGCGTCACCCGGACCTCAGGAACGACTTCTGGCGAGCCCGATGGCCAAGGCGCTCAACAGCACTTTCAAGGCCGAGCTGATCGAGACAAGGGCCATGGCGGGACTTCGACCAGGTTGAGCGGGCGATCTTCACATTGCTGTTTTCCTCGGGCCGCAGCGTCTTCAGGCCCGCGCGAGCGTCGACCGAGGCCGCGCCCGACAGAGCTGACCAGCACCGGGCGACCCGATCGCCACGGAGACGGATGCCGCCGCCCGGAAGCGCACAGGGCCACGCGTATGTCGCCCGGACCCGGCTCCCGCCCGTGCGCCCGCCCCTGGTCCCGCCCGTCGCGACCGGCTGCCGGACTGCCCCGGTGTGCTAAACAGGGAGCAACCAAAGGTGGCATTTTGCAGCAGCTCACGCTCGGAATCATGTCGCAGACCCGCAAGGAAAACGAGCATCGTCTGCCCGTTCACCCCGCTCATTTCGACCGCATCGACCCCGGTCTCCGCAAGCGCATCTACCTCCAGGAAAACTACGGAAAGCATTTCGGCGTCCCAGACAGCCAGCTCGCCCCGCTCGTCGCGGGCTTCCGCACGCGCGAGGAACTCATCGCCGGCTGCGATGTCATCCTGCTGGCCAAACCACTCCCCGAAGACCTGGCGGAACTGCGCGAGGGGCAGGTCTTGTGGGGCTGGCCGCACTGTGTCCAGGACGAGAGGCTCACCCAGACCGCCATCGACCGGCGGCTGACTTTGATCGCCTTCGAAGCGATGAACCACTGGAACCGCAGCGGCGCCTTCAACCTGCACGTCTTCCACAAGAACAACGAGCTGGCCGGGTACTGCTCGGTCCTGCACGCCATGCAGCTGACCGGCGTGACAGGCGACTACGGTCGGCGGCAGCGCGCCGTCGTCATCGGCTTCGGCGCGACCGCCCGCGGCGCAGTGACCGCGCTCAGCGCCCTGGGCGTGCACGACGTCGACGTGCTCACGGCGCGTGGCGTCACCGCCGTCAGCTCCCCCATCCACTCCGCGCGGATCGTCCACTTCGACCACGACAAAGCCGACGACACCCTCGACCCGCGACGCAGTGTCGCCCTCACCGAGGACGGCCCGCTGCCGCTGGCCGAGTTCCTCGCCGGGCACGACATCATCGTCAACTGCGTGCTGCAGGACACCGACGCGCCGCTGATGTTCCTGATAGACGAGGACCTGCCCAAGCTGGCCCCCGGCACCCTGGTCATCGACGTCTCCTGCGACGAGGGCATGGGCTTCGACTGGGCCCGCCCCACCACCTTCACCGACCCGATGTTCACCGTCGGCGACCACGTCAGGTACTACGGGGTGGACCACAGCCCCTCCTACCTGTGGAACTCCGCGACCTGGGAGAACAGCGAGGCCCTCCTGCCATATCTGGACGTCGTGCTCCAGGGCCCCGACGGCTGGGACACCGACGACACGATCCGGCACGCCATCGAGATCCGCCGCGGCGTCGTCCAAAACCCCAGGGTGCTTGCCTTCCAGCACCGCACCGCGGAGTACCCGCACGCCCACGAGGAGACCCGGGCGGCGTCGCGGCCGTAGCGGCGGGGCATCCGGCATTCAGTCGACCTCCGACCGCCGTCCCGAGCCGCCGCGCGCCGGCGTCGATCGCCGCCTTCCATGCCGGGCCGCAGGGCAGACACCGTGTCGGAGACTTCGCCGCACAGGTGCTTGACCTCCAGGTAGGTGCGGTTCCGCTCGGTGACGGCAGCGGCGGACACCAGCGCGGTGAGTGCCGTGGCGGTGTTGAACGCCACGGCACCCGTCGAGGTCAGGGGGCGTGCCTTCGCTCATTCCAGGACGGCGAGGTGATCGGCGGCACCTCCCCACCACTCGATGAGGAACAGAGTCGCATCATCGCTGGTGCGGCCCCCACGTTCCCTCTTCAGGGCGCGGGAGAGCCAGAGCCCGTCTGCACGTACTCCTCCCTCAGTGCGTGCGATGCGGTTGATGCAGGCGATGAGCCGTTCTTCGCCGAACGGCTCTCCCCCTGCGTCGCGCTCCTCGATCAGGCCATCGGTGTAGCACAGCAACCGGGCGCCGGGCTGGAGTGTGCATTCACTGATCTGAGGAGGGGCGCCGCCGAAGCCGACGGGCAGGGTGGTCGGGCCTTCCAGCGTCCGGGCGACGCGACGGTTGCGGATCAGCAGTGGGGCGGGATGGCCGGCGTTGACCCATTGCAGGTGGCCGTTGACGATGTCGAGATCCGTCATCTGCGCGGTGACGAAGTGGTCCGGCCCGAACTGCTCGGCGATGGCCTGGTCCATGAACGCGTACTTCTCGGCGAGGCTGATGCCGCTGCGTCTGGCGTGCCAGGAACAGCCCCATGCGTCCCTGCCTGGAATCGCCGGATTCAGCAGAGCATCGTGGGGATGTGACCGCTGTGGTCACTGCCTTGGCCGCCAGTGCCCTGCTGATCCTGGTCCGAGCTCGCGGCACAGATCAGCTCCGGCGCCTTCGACAGCACGGTCATCCCGGCACCGGCACCGGACTGGCACAACGGCCGCCTCGGCCGACCGGCGTCAAGTCTTCGGCACTGCCCGGTCGGTACCGGTGTCGATGAGGATCTGTTCGGCTTGCGTGATGTTGTCGGCGCGGACGGCTTCGGCCATCGCGGTACGTGCCGCCTCGGGCGTCGCGTGCGGGGGATGACGAGGAGGGAGAAGTGGTCCTGATCGCCCCTGGTGACGAGAACGGTGTCGTCGCCGACAGGGAAGGAGTCGATGTGGACGACGCGGTCGTCGACGGGCAGTCGCGTCGGCAGCGCGTCCCAGGCTCCGGCGTCCACGCCGACGCGCGTGACCGGCCCGAGGTACTCGGTCAGTGCGGAGATCAGGGCGGGAAGCTCGGCTGCGATATCACGGGAGCACGGCCACCACGCACCGTCGAGAACGCCCCGCCGGTCATGCGTGGTCTGTAGCCGTACGATAGCCGTCCCCGGCTTCACCGCCTGGTGGACGGCGTCCGGCAGGAACCCAGTGCCGCGGCAGGCAACGTTTGCCCGTTGAGGAGCGGCGTCCGGTGCGTGCTCTCGGCGTGCCGGCCGGAAGCCCTCGTACTGGACGTACTCGGGGTTTCGTCCGGTGCGGCAAGTGGGGGCACCCCCTGCTCGAGCGGAGTCGAGAGCGCGGGGGAGCGTGCCGGGCGTCGTGACGGGGCGAACGTTGCCTGCCGCGGCACTAGTCACACGCGGGGAGCCGGGGGTCGGCCATGACACTCGCTGTCTGTGAGAGATATGGAGTGACTTCCGCGTGTCACGGTACTCCGCGGCCCGCAGCAGTCGGAGAGCTCGCTGGTCACACAGGCTGGAGTAGGGTGAAAGATCCGGTCCACGGATCCATGCCCGAGGGGCAATCGCGAGGTCGTCATGCAGCCCAAGGAAAATCCCCCGGACGGACACGCCGACGTACGTATCATCGCCGCCTCCCCCGAGGTCGCCCGTCGGGTCGCGGAAGTTCTCCGTCACTGCTTCGCCACCACAGAACAGCGCAGCTACCCCGCGGACGCCGCGGGAGGGACACGCCTCCAGCTCACCGTGGACACCACCAGCGCGGCAGAACCGGCGCGGCCCTGGCTGGAGACCAGCCGCTCGTCGGGCAAGGACGGCCGCCGGAAGTGAGGGTATCTCCGGGAGCGGTCCGTTCGGCCTCTTCGGGGAGTAGCGTGAACTCATCGGGAGCACTTCGCGCACCGGCCCCGATACCGGTGTCGTTCCTGGTGAGCAACGGCACCGGGCAACTGTTCACGCGCAGGGGTTCGGAGACGGGTTCGCACGATGTCCGCGATCACCGACCATCCCTCGCCGCGCGCCGTGCCCTTCAGGGCCCCGACCGCACGCCTCGCCCTCAAAACCGTGAGCCCCTCCCCGGGACAGGTCGAGCTGGACGGCGCCTGGTGGCCCCGCTCCCGTGACCTCAGCGACGAACTCCCCGGGCTGGCCGACGTACTGGACCCGCTGTGGGGGCGGATCACCCGTATCGCTGTCAACCCCCGCTACTGGCCGATCATCCCGCAACGAATTTTCGTCAACGGCCATGTGGTGAAGGTCGGTTGGTTCACCTCGGAGCTGGACCCGCACAAGATCCTGCTGCTGTCCGGAACGTCGGGCCGCTGGGACCTCCTGGTGATTCCCCCGGAGACCACCGCCCCCTCGGCCGCCCGGCTGATGGTCAGCGCGAGCGCGAGCACCGCCCCGCAGTCGACCGCGACCGCTCTCATGACGGCGGAACAGGTCGACGCCCCCTCCACATCGCACGACGCCGACACCCAACGGCCCGACCGGCCGGCGGCGGGGATGCGGGCATGTGCGCCACCGCCCCGGCCGTAGCGAGGCGGCCCGGATCGCTACGGCCACCGCGTTGACACGGACCGTCGCCGGACGCGGAAAGGCCGCACGATGCCGGGCCATGCAACTCCGGAACGCACGGCGGAGCTTTCCGCCATTCCGCCTCGCCCAGTCCCCACGAGAACCCACCCACCGGACAACAACGAGGCCACCATGATCGTTGCACGGAGCATCAGAAACCAGGCGCAAACGATGAAGGGCAGGATCGCGGAAGAGCTCGGCCGGGTCACCCGCAACAGGCGACTGCAACGCCGAGGCAGGAACGACCGCGTCTGCGGAAGCCTGAAACAGGCTGTCGAGAAGACCAAGGACGCCGTCAGGCGGAACGGAAGCGACCCCCGATGATGTACGACCAGACACGCGCCCGGCAGTCCGCCGGCCAGACTCCGGGCCCGGCCGGACGCCGCAGCCCGAGCCCGGAGCCGCTGCTCCCGTCGGACGAACAGGACAAGATCGCCCAGCGCCTCCGGCACGCCCTCAACACCTTCGCCGACACCCCGCTCGAGGCGCTGGAAGAGGCCGAGAGCGCCTATGACGAAGCCACCGCACAGCTCGTGAACGCCCTCGCGGAACGACGGCGTCTCCTTCACGCCCACTGGCACGACCAGAACCCCGATGCACAGTCCGACGAACTTCGGCACGCACTGAGGCAGTACCGGGAAATCACCCAGAGACTGCTCCACCTCTAGGCGGCCACTACTCCGCGTCGCGGCCGAGCGCGGAGTAGTGTCGACAGTACCGAGGGCATTTCGCACACCGGCTTCCACGCCGGGTCGTTCTCGGCGAGAGATGAAACCCGGGCCGCCGCAGAGGCGGCCCGGAGACGGGTCCGCATCATGTCGGCGACCTTGAACCCAATCCTGGCGCACCCCGAGCCCGTCGCAGCCCCGGCCGCGCGTCTCGCCCTGAAGACCGACGGCGCCTCCCGTGGACTCCTGGATGGTGCCTGGTGGCCCCGCTCCCGGGATCTGCTGAGCGAACTGCCCGCGCTGACCGACGTGTTGGACCCCTTGTGGGGTCGCATCACGCGCATCGCCATCAACCCGAAGTGCTGGCCGGTCATCCCGCGCCAGGTTCCCGTGGACGGCCACATCGTCAAGGTCGGCTGGTTCACCCCGGAGATCGACCCGCACAAGCTGCTGCTCCTCTCCTACGGCACCGGCCGCTGGGACCTGCTGGTCATCCCGCCCGAGACCGGGGCGGAGTCGGCGGCCCGGCTGATGGCTGCCGCGTCCGACTACGACGGCCTGCCCCTGACCGCGAGCGCGCTCATCGCCGCGGACGCCCGGCACGGCGTCGCCGCGACCGACGAGCCACTGGAACCGGACGAGGCGTGGGAGTACGAGGGTGGCGCCTGCGCGGTGTCCGCGGCCGTCCCGCACCAGCCTGGTCCGCCCTGTCGGGCCAGTCGGCCCAGCCGCCTGATCGTCGGTATGTGAGGCGGGCCGCCATGAACGCCTTCCTGACCGTCGCCGCCTTCATCGTCCTCATCGCAGCAGCGGCATACGTGATTCACCGGCTCAACATCCAGCACGCCGACAGAATCGCCGTACACCGCTACAGCGCCGACCCGCCCGGCCGCCGCGGACGCGGCACGCCGCTACCCCCGGCGGAACCCGGTCGGTCCGAGTCGCCGACCTTCGGCGAACGACGAGACCACCGCGACGGGGGCCGTGGCCGCTTCCCGCCGCGCCGCCGACGCAGCCGTACCACCCACCACAGGTGACCAACCGGTTTCCGTCACCAGGCCATCGATCTGGGAGTAGCGGCCAGGGCCCATGAACCGAGGCATCATGACTCTTCCACAGCTGAACATCTACCGGCACGACCGGGGCACGCGAGCACTGATCACCCTGGCCGGCGAGATCGACCCGGTCACCGCGCCCCAGGTGCGGACCGCCCTGGAGCGGTGCCTGTATGACGGCATCACCACCATCGACGTCGACCTGACCACCGTCGACCTCTGCGACACCAGCGGCCTGCGCGTCTTCCTCGACGCATCGCGGCACGCCGCCGAGACCCACACGTCCCTGCGACTGCACTACCCGTCCCCGCAGACCGCACGACTCCTCACGGACACCGGCTCCGATCGAGTGCTCCTCTGACGAACCGGACCGGCCGGAACAGCGGTGAGGTGGTCGGGCGCGTGCTGTGGGAGCTGCCTGCCCTTCAACGGGCTCCCGACGTGGAGGCCCGCTGCCGGAAGGCCGCCGGGACCGCACCCGTGAGCTTCGACGTAGGGATCGCGGCGGGGCGCAGCCATCACCTGCGAATGGTCCCAGGGCCTGACGGACTCACTCTCTACCTCACGGACATCACGAAAAGCGGCGCGGCGAGGCCGCGCGTGCCGCCGCCGAGCGAGCCGCTTCCGAGCGCTCGGCCAGGATCGCCGAACT
>NZ_JBEXSH010000251.1:0-10425 GCF_040613555.1 Streptomyces sp. NPDC006265 | reverse complement strand
AACTATGACCCTGGGGTGCCGATCAGGTGGTGATCGCGGAGATCGCCGTGTAGGTCGCGGCGGAGGCCGCGGCGACGGAGACCACGGCCGCGGTCGCCTGGAAGCCGGTCGACACGCCACTCCAGAAGCCCGGGGCCTCCAGGGTCTCCAGCTCCTGCAGCGCGAGCTCCAGACCGGCGTCCTTGCTCAGGTCGTTCTGCATCGTTGCCTCTCCTTTTATGTATGGGGGGTGGGCGAAACGTGCGGTGGTCTCAGGTCGCGATGGTCGCGGCGGTGAGCGCGTAGCTGCCGTAGGCCGCGGCGCTCGCCGACACGACGCCGACGGAGACGCCGACGCCCGTCCACCAGCCGGGAGCCTCGAGGGTCTCGAGCTCCTGGAGACCGAGTTCCAGAACATCGCTCTCGTGGGCGACGAGGCCCGCATCCAGCGTCATGTTCACGCTGAGTCCTTTCCCTAGCTTTTTCGTTGTGCAATTTACCCGCGCGGAGGCACGGGAGTCTTCGGAGGGCATCCTTATATGCCCTTGAGTGAGCGTGGGGTTTTCTCATCTCCCGCCGTCCGCGAAGCCCTGGGAATTCCGGGAATTCTCGGGCGCGGATACGGTCCGAACCCCGCGCAGTACGTCACGGATGTCGTCGGCGCCGACTCCGGCGAGCATGGGGAGGCCGCCGCCCCACATGCGGACGCACGACCGTGTCACGCGTTCCACGTCGCCCTCGCCGATCGGGTCGAGGGGCGCGATTCCGAGCCGGTCGAGCCACCGCGAGAACCCCGTTCCCGGTTCCGCCGGGACCGGGAACGAAATCGCGTCGCGCAACACCTCCCAGACCTGCTGGGCCCGGTCCGCCGATCCGAGGCCGGCGGTGGTGTGCAGGCGGTCCCAGTAGGCGGGGACCAGGTTGGCCAGTGCCTGCATCTTCCGCACACCGAGGTGGTGGGAGAGGTTGTTGGCGAGGAACCAGGCCTTCACGGTGAAGGCGGCGCGGTCCCGCAACAACGCGCTGTCCTGAGTGGCGACGCTGAGCCGGGCCAGCCGCCTGCGCGCCTCCGGTTCCGCCCCGCCCGTGCGGTGGACCCGGGTCAGCTCGGCGACCGCCTCCGCGGCGAGCCGCAGGGCCCTTCGGTCCGTGTCGCCGAGTGGCCCCGTGGCCCCGATCACGGGACCGACGCAGCGCAGCACGATCTCCATGCACCCCTCCAGCAGGACCTCGTACGGCATCCCGGCGGTCGCCCGGGCGTCCAGCACGGCTAAATCCGGCTGCAGGGCGACGCTGGTGAAGGCGCGCTTGGCCGCACCGTCCGTGAAGCTGGCGATCCCGCTCACCTCGGCGGCGGTGCCGATCGTGGTCGGCACCGCGGCGAGCACGGCCCGCCGCGCACGGTCCGGGCCCAGCACCCAACCACTGCGCTGTTCCGCGAACACGATACGAGCGGCCAGCGGATCGGTCAGCGCGGTCGCCAATTTCACGGCGTCGATCAGAGAACCGCCACCGAATGCGACCACCCATTCAGCAACCGGCAATTCAC
Organism: Streptomyces sp. NPDC006265; assembly: GCF_040613555.1. NCBI lineage: Bacteria > Bacillati > Actinomycetota > Actinomycetes > Kitasatosporales > Streptomycetaceae > Streptomyces > Streptomyces sp. NPDC006265. Next base: position 8,897 of record NZ_JBEXSH010000251.1, on the reverse strand, counting down.
GTGCAATGCGGCGAGCATCCTCGACGTCCCCCATCCGGTCGATCTCAAGAGCAATCATATTCGCACCCGAGGACGAGATCAATTCCTGAAGGAATAGAAATCCGGAATTTTCGGCGAGGGATTTGTCGTACACCACGGCCGTCGTCGCGGCCCCGCTTTCCACGATGCGCTCGTGCAATGCGGCGAGTCCGTCGAGCACACGGCACCGGTTGATCACCTCGTGCCGGTCGACCACCTCGCACCGGTCGCCCGACGACGTCATGCGGCGAACCCGTCGTGCCCCTGGCGACGGACGCGTTCCGTGCAGGCGGCGACGCCGGCCCGGGCGGCCGTCACCAGCTCCGTCACCTCGGCGGCCGAGTAGGTCAGGGCCGGGATCAACTGGATGCCGTGCGGCCCCGCGTGCACCTGGGCCCCGGCCCGCCGGATCTCCCGGACCAGCGCCGGCACATGACGCTGTGTCAGCGGGGTGTCGCCGTCCAGCGGGTCGCGCAGCCGTACGGCCCGGAAGCAGCCCGCGCCTCGGGTGTCCAGCACCTCCGGGTCGGCCTCCCGCCAGGCGGCGAGGGCCTCGGCGAGCGCACGGCCCACCTCCCGCCCCCGGTTCACGGCGTCCAGCCGCTCGAACTCGTCCAGGGTGGCGAGCACCGCGGCCGCGGTCACCGCGGTGCCGGCCTGGGTCTCCCCGTGCAGGAGAACCGCACCCGTACTGCGGAAACGATCCGCCACAGTGTCCCGCACCAGCAGGGCGGACGCGGGAAGCGTGCCGTTGGTGAGGCCTTTGGACGCGATGAGGATGTCGGGAGCACGGTCCCAGGCGTCGCTGGCGAACATCTCGCCGGTCCTGCCGAAGCCGGTGGCGACCTCGTCAGCCACCAGCAACGCACCGCTCTCGTCGGCGAGTCGGCCGAGCAGCGCCACGTAGGAGGGTTCCAGAGCGACGGCGCCGTTGCCGAGGACGGGCTCCACGACCACGGCGGCGATCTGCCGGCCGACGGCCGCGAACAGCGCCTTCAACTCGGTCTCGTCGTTGGCCGCCACATGCCGCACCAGACGGGTGTCGATGCCGTAGCCGCGCTGGCCGAGGTCCTCACCGGTGAGCGCGTGCGCGCCGAACGTCAGCCCGTGGTAACCGTCCTTGAGCCCCACGACGATCTTGCGGGCCGGCTCGCCGCCCAGCTCGTGGTGCTGCCGGGCCAGCTTCATGACCAGGTCGTTGGCCGTGCCGCCGGAGACCGAGAAGATCACCCGCGCGAACGCGTGGGCACTGGCCGCCCGGAGCCGCTCGGCGGCCCGGCGCGCGGGTTCGTTCTCGTACCGGAAGACCCCCGCGTACGACGCCGAGCGCAGCGCCTCGGTGATCCCGCCGGTGATCGCCTCGTTGTTGTAGCCGAGGTTGACGTTCCACAGGCCGCTCGTGCCGCACAGGACCTCGTTGCCGTCGGCGAACGTGATCCGGTGACCGGAGGTGCCGACCACACAGATCGCGTCGTCGTCGGCGTCGCTGAGCGGCATCATCATGGGCCAGAGGTCTCCCACGGTCATTCCTCTCTGACGGCACGGACGAGCACGCTGGTGTAGCGCTCGCCCGGCAGGGTGATGGTGGACTCGACGCGGAACCCGGCCGCGGTCAGGTCGGCGGTCAGCTCTCCCGGCGGCACCACCCGGATGAAGGAGTGGCAGACGGTGCGGGGTCCCTCGCCGCCAGGCGTGATCACTACCGTGTAGCGGCCACCGCGGTCCTGCGCGACCAGGTCGTGGACCCGGTAGACGGTGCCGGAGGCTCCGGGTACGTCGAAGACGCGTTCCGACAGGTCGGCGGCGTCCTCGCTGATCTGCGCCGTGGTCAGGACGAAGGCGCCGCCCGGCCGCAGGTTGCCGTGGGTACGGCGGAGCATCGCGCGCCGCTGGGCGTCGGTGAGCAGGGAGACCGAGGTGGTGCCGAGGACGGCCGCACCGGCCGGCTCCGGGGCGACGTAGCCGGTGATGTCGGCCTGGACGGTGGCGCACCGTCCGGCCAGGGCGCCCGGCAGCGCGGTCAGCCGCTCGCGCAGCAGCGCCAGCATCGCGGGTGACAGGTCCACCGCGGTCACGTCGCGGCGCAGCGACAGCAGCGGCACCGTCAACCTGCCCGCGCCCGCGGCGAGTTCCAGGACGGGCCCGTCGGTGGCGCGGACCTCCCGCAGGATGTCGCGCACTTCGGACGCGTCGCCCAGGGTGAAGTCGTGGTAAACGGAGGCACCCTCGGGGTCGTACATGTCGCACACGACGGTGTCCGCCGGCAGTGCCCCCACGGCCTGCGTCGCGGCGGATCCGGCCAGTTCGGCGGGCAGGGCGGCGGAGAGGGCGGGCGCGGGCGTGGAGGCCGCCGGGCTCATACGCCCACCGGCTCGGCCGGCGCGGTGAACCGCTCGACGAAGCGCAGCGCCTGCTCCGCGGCCGCCTCGGGCGTGACCAGGGCACGTTCCAGCTCACGGACGGTGTCCCCGTCGGTCTGGAAGTCCGCGCCCGTGGCCGGGACGTGCACGAGGAAGGTCTCGCCGGAGCGCAGCAGCACGGGGGCGAGCGCGTCGCGGAGGTCCGGCGCGTCCGGCCCGAGGGGCAGGTCGCCGTCGAAGCGCACGCCGAAGCCGGAGACCTGCGCGTCGTCGTGACCGCGGGCCCGCGCCGCCTGCAGGGCCCGCAGCACCGCGTGGTACCTGCCGAGCCACGGCCGCTCCCGCACCGCGGCGACGCTCGACCGGGATCCGGGCAGCCGCTCCGCGCCGAGTCGCAGCTCGCCCGCATCCGGCAGGGCGTCTCCCGCCATGCCCAGCGCCGCGCCCAGCGGGCTCAGCCGCATCTGGTGGTCCCGGCCCACGTACAGGCGCAGGCGCGGTCCGTCCAGCGGCGCGTGTCCGCCGAGCACGACCACGTCGGCGAGCTGCACGGCCGGATTGGTCATCACGTCGGACCATACGCCCTGTTCAAGGGCCGCGTCGGCGTCCGCGAGAAACGCCTCCACGTCTTCCTGGTCGGAGACGCGGACAGCGGTCGGACCGAGCAGCGCGAGGAACCCGGCGATGCTGTAGGCCTGGATCTGCAGAAAGAAGGCGTCGCCGAGCTGGACCTCGGAACCCGGCTCCACGAAGGAGCCGCGGTAGGCGATCCGCGTCGTGGAGGCACCTTCGAGGGCTTCGCCGGGCGCACCCTCTTCCGGTGTGTAGACGACGGTCTTCGGGCCCAGCAGGCCGCTCTCGGCCAGCCGTGCCGCGTCCTCGGTCCGCTCCACCACGACGGTGGCGGCGCCGGACTCCGGGAGGTCGAGCCCGAAGCTGCGGCCGGTCACCCAGGACATGAGATGACGCTTGTGAGTGTTCACGACACCTGCTCCTCGCTCGTGGACTCGTTCCCGGTCTCGCCCTTGTACTCGCTCATGTGCCGGAGGATCGCGGCGAGTTCGCGCACCGCGACCTCCGGTCCGTGCACGGCGGAGACACCGGTCACGTTGAGCACGACCTCGTCCACGCCGACCTGCCGGTAGGCGTCCAGCTTCCGGGCCAGCTCGTCCTCCTCGCCGTACAGGAAGCCGTCGCCCGCGATGAGTTGCTTGACGTCCGTCTCCGGGACACCGGTGATGTCCAGGCCGCCTGCCCGCAGCATGCTCTGGTAGTGCGGCAGGGAGAGATGGGCCTTGTTGCTGGCCAGGGCGATGGCGAGCGGGTCGCGGTCGCCCCGGGCCAGGGCGACGGGCACGATCGCCACGATGCGGGGGCGCTTCCGCCCGGTGCGGGCCGCGCCCTCGTCGATGGCCGGGGCGAGCGTCCCGGCGACGTACCCGGCCGGGGTCAGCCAGGTGATGGCGACATCCGCCGTCTCGCCCGCCACCTGGGCCGATCCGTTGCGCAGCACTCCGAGGCCGACCTCCACGCGCGGCGCGGGGTAGGGCTCGAGCTGTCCGTGGACCTCGAAGAACTCACCGGGCTGGTCCACGACTTCACCGTCGAGCAGCCTACGCAGGGCGGTCAGGTACTCCCGGCAGGCGCCCAACTGGCTGCGGTATTCCCGCCCCATGACCGCGCGTTGCAGCTGGAGCGCGCCCGGTCCGTATCCGGCGACCACCGGCTGTCCCGTGGTCAGCGCGAGAGAACGGGCCTGGACGGCGGCGTCGTAGGGGTGCCGGAAGGGCATGAGCGAGACGCCGAAACCGATCGGGAACCGGAATCCGGCGCCGGCCAGATAGCTGTAGACGTGGTGCCCCTCCGTCAGCAGCCCCTGGCCCTGCCAGAGGCGGGCCGCCGATGACCAGTTCACCAGGCCGGCGAACGGCAGAGCCTGTTCGGGCCGTCTTGGAACGAACGGGAGCATGACCGAGTACTTCATGAACCTGCTTCCAGTGCATGGCCGAGACGGGCCACGGGATGGACCTCTGGCGATGACTTTCGGTGTGTTTCGATGATTTATGTCCGAGAAGGCAAGGAGTCGACATGACACCACAACGGCACCGGCATGGCGAAACACCCGGGAGAAAGGAAAAGGAAGAACGCGCAGCCGACTCGGAGACAGATGTCAGGGCAGATGTCGGAAACAGACCTCAGAGACAGACAGGTGGCGGTCAGGCGGCGCGCGGCGCGGGCACGCCTACCTGGCCTCAGCGGCCCTGCGCCTGGTGCGGGCGCCCGATCCGCCCACGTCCCCGGATACTTCGCTACTCATGGTGGTACTCATAGCTCCCCGTTCACCGCCCCACCGAAACAGGGCGGAGTTGATCCGCATTCGGCAGTCGAATGCCCTCGAATGTAATGGTCAGGCGACTTCGACCGAACAAACGGAAGGAACCGGTCGTTCAACTCCCCGTCCCCCGTTGACCCCGCCCCTTCCCCAAGGGGTGTGATCACATGCAGCATGCCGCCGCATCCATCAGAAGTAAACAAACCAACTGGCGTTGTGACGCGCACCACACCGGAACTCCGTGGAGCCAGTGTGCGTCGCGCGAACTGCCGCGGTACGGCGGGGAGTACGACCGCTGAGAGTCCGAGGTCCGCCACGGCTACGGCCGGGTACGGCACCTCGGAGAGTCCGCTCGCGAGATCAGCCTGAGGAGAAGTGCCGAGCAGTTCACGTTTGATGGTCGAGAAGAACGACTCGGCGAGCGCGTTGACGCTCCTATAGTTGTCAACTCTCCGCAGAGACCGTCTTCGGGGCAGGTCGGATGAGGTGGTAGACCTCGCGGATCACGTAGCGTTTGAGGCATCGGATGATCTCGCGTTTCGTCTTGCCCTCTGCGGTTCGGCGAGCGACGTAGTCGATCGTGGGCTGGTGGAATCTCATGCGGACGATGACGGTGCGGTAGATCGCGGCGTTGAGCTGGCGATGGCCGCCGTGGTTGATGCGGTGCCTGCCGCTGGTCATTCCGGAGCCGGTGGGCACGGGTGCGATGCCCGCGAGTTTGGCGAGTGCGGCTTCGGACTTGATGCGCTCGGGGTTGTCCCCGACCACGACGAGGATTTCCGCGGCTGTGTCCACGCCGATGCCGAACGGCTCGAGTAACTGCGGGGCGGCTCGGTGCACCAGGTCATCGATCATCTTCGTCAGCTCTTTGGCCTCGGCTTCGAGGTACTGCCACCGCTTGGCCAGCGTGCGCAGGGCGTGACGGAGTGCGTCCTCAGGGCCCTCCAGTTGTCGAGGACGCAGACCCGCCAGCTGCCGGGCCAGAGCAATCTGCGTTTTGCCGGCGGTCTCGTGGCGCAGGCCATCGGGGGCGTGGACGAGCATCGCCTTCATGGTGACCATCGCGGCCGCGCGCTGTTCGACGGCCTGGTCGTGGGCGATCTTTAGCCGGCGGAACATCTCGGCCTCGCCGTCCGCCGTCTTGGGAGTGGCGGTGGCGAAGCCGGCGAGAACTGCGCGGGCGGCGTTCTCGGCGTCCAGGGTGTCGGACTTTCCGTTCATCCGCCGCAGCCGTCGATCCGGCCGGCCGGCCTCGACCACCTTGTGACCAGCCCTGCGCAGGAACGAGGCCAGGGTGGCGCCGTAGGATCCGGTGCCCTCGACCCCGAATGCCAGCACCTTGCCGAACGAGGTTGCCCAGTCCAGGAGTTGGTGGAATCCGCCGACGTCCGTGGGGATCGTCAATGTCGCCAGGATTCCGCCGATGGTGTCCATGACTGCCGCGACGTGCACGTGCTTGTGTGTGTCGACGCCGATCACGACGTGCCCGGACGTGTGCTGCTCGTTGGTGTTCACCGAGTTCCTTCCGGCCGGTAGCGTGAGGTGCACGCTGTCGCCGGTCGGACGGACAGGACTGTCACGGGGACGCTTTTGGCGAGGTGGCTCCAGGCTCTTATCAGGTCACGTCCGGCCGGCGGCAGCGCTTGCTGCATGCCCGGCCGGACGGTCGACAGATCAACGCCAGGACACCCGTGGGGTCGGTCGTAGCAAGAGTCAGACCGTCACGGCCGGGGCTACCGAATCCTTGCGGGATCCGGTGCCAACAGACTGACAGTCCCAGCACTGACCGGTGCGGCCCACCGGCAGCCGAACGCCGAACTGGGCGGCCAGGGTGGCAAATTGCCGGCTGGTGTATTGACAGCCGCGATCCGAGTCCTTCCCCGTGCTCTCCATGATGGACATCCTCTCGAGGCTGAACCCCTGATCTCGAATGTCCGTCAAAGCGGATCAAGCTCAGTCCTGCCGTTCACGTCGCGACGGTGCCCCAACCCCGTGCAACGCTGCTATTGAGTGATCATCCCTGGGCCGTCTCTGGGCCGTGCGAGGGTGCCCGAGGCCGACCAACGGCGACCGACAGTGACCATCGAGTCTCAGCCGCTCACCACGAACCCCCAGGTCACAGCCCTCGCCTCATACGCGTTTCCGCCCAGGGCTGGCGGTACGGCAAGATGGGGTGTATCTGCCCACTGCCAGTTTCAAGCTGCCGGACGGTTTCTCTTGGCTGAGTTCATTTACACCATGCGCAAGGCGCGCAAAGCGCACGGCGACAAGGTGATCCTCGACGACGTGACGACCAGCTTCCTGCCGGGGGCGAAGATCGGCGTCGTCGGCCCGAACGGCGCCGGCAAGTCGACGATCCTGAAGATCATGGCCGGCATCGAGCAGCCGTCCAACGGTGACGCCTTCCTCACTCCCGGTTACACGGTCGGCATCCTGCTCCAGGAGCCCCCGCTGACCGAGGACAAGACCGTCCTGGAGAATGTCGAGGAGGGTGTCGCCGGGATCAAGGGCAAGCTCGACCGGTTCAACGAGATCGCCGAGCAGATGGCGACCGACTACACCGACGAGCTCATGAACGAGATGGGCAAGCTTCAGGAGGACCTCGACCACGCCAACGCGTGGGACCTCGAGGCGCAGCTGGAGCAGGCCATGGACGCCCTGGGCTGCCCGCCCGGCGACTGGCCCGTCACCAACCTGTCCGGTGGTGAGCGCCGCCGCGTCGCGCTGTGCAAGCTGCTGCTGGAGCAGCCCGACCTGCTGCTGCTCGACGAGCCCACCAACCACCTCGACGCCGAGTCGGTGAACTGGCTGGAGCAGCACCTCGCCAAGTACCCCGGCACCGTCGTCGCGGTCACCCACGACCGGTACTTCCTCGACAACGTCGCCCAGTGGATCTGCGAGGTCGACCGCGGTCGCCTCTACCCCTACGAGGGCAACTACTCCAAGTACCTCGAGACCAAGGCCGCCCGCCTCAAGGTCGAGGGCCAGAAGGACGCCAAGCGGCAGAAGCGGCTCAAGGAAGAGCTGGAGTGGGTGCGGTCCAACGCCAAGGGGCGGCAGGCCAAGTCCAAGGCGCGTCTGGCCCGCTACGAGGAGATGGCCGCCGAGGCCGACAAGATGCGGAAGCTGGACTTCGAGGAGATCCAGATCCCGCCGGGGCCGCGCCTGGGCAACGTCGTCGTCGAGGTCAGCAACCTCAGCAAGGGCTTCGGCGACAAGCTGCTCATCGACGACCTCAGCTTCACGCTGCCGCGGAACGGGATCGTCGGGATCATCGGCCCGAACGGCGCCGGCAAGACCACCCTGTTCAAGATGATCCAGGGCATCGAGGAGCCGGACTCCGGCGCCATCAAGGTCGGCGACACCGTCAAGATCTCCTACGTCGACCAGAGCCGCGAGAACATCGACCCCAAGAAGTCCCTGTGGGCCGTCGTCTCCGACGAGCTGGACTACATCAACGTCGGCCAGGTCGAGATGCCGTCGCGTGCCTACGTCTCGGCCTTCGGGTTCAAGGGGCCGGACCAGCAGAAGCCGGCCGGGGTGCTCTCCGGCGGTGAGCGCAACCGTCTGAACCTCGCGCTCACCCTCAAGCAGGGCGGCAACCTGCTGCTCCTCGACGAGCCGACCAACGACCTCGACGTCGAGACCCTCGGCAGCCTCGAGAACGCCCTGCTGGAGTTCCCGGGCGCGGCCGTGGTCGTCTCCCACGACCGGTGGTTCCTGGACCGGGTCGCCACGCACATCCTCGCCTACGAGGGCGAGTCCAAGTGGTTCTGGTTCGAGGGCAACTTCGAGTCCTACGAGAAGAACAAGATCGAGCGGCTCGGTCCGGACGCCGCCCGTCCGCACCGCGCCACCTACAAGAAGCTGACCCGGGGCTGATCGATCTTGCGGCACATCTACCGCTGCCCGCTGCGCTGGGCGGACATGGACGCGTACGGCCACGTCAACAACGTGGTGTTCCTCCGCTACCTGGAGGAAGCCCGTATCGACTTCCTGTTCCGCCCGGAGAAGGACTTCAAGCAGGGGGCCGTGGTGGCACGCCATGAGATCGACTACAAGCGGCAGCTCGTCCACCGGCACCACCCGGTGGACATCGAGCTGTGGGTCACGGAGATAAGGGCCGCGTCCTTCACCCTCACCTACGAGGTGAATGACGACGACCAGGTCTAAGTGCGGGCCTCGAC
>NZ_JBEXSH010000250.1:0-10446 GCF_040613555.1 Streptomyces sp. NPDC006265 | reverse complement strand
GAAGCCGTCGGGTTCTCCGACGCCTTCGAGGTGACCGTGGACGCCACGGCCCGTGCCTTTCTGCCGCCTGGTAGCGCGGCCCCATAGTGGGCGGCGCCGAGAGCTGTCCTCTTGCGCGGAACTGCGGTAGATGCCGGGGCCCGGTGAGGAGGGGTGTCCCGACCGCCATACGGTCGCGCCAGCTCTGCGTCAGGCAGAGTTGGTTCGATCTGGGTAACGCCTTCATCGTACAGGGATCAAGGTGGGGCGTGCCTGTGAAAGTGAGCACCATGGGCCGGTCCGCCCTGTGAATCGCAAAGGGTGCAAAACCCCCGTTATCGACCCGCCCCGTCCGTCCCCAGCCATCCGGCCAGTTTGCCGCCGTGTCCCACGGCGCGCAGCCGGCTCTCGGTCGCGTCCCGGACGGGGTCCGTGGCGACCACCAGGAGCTCGTCCCCTCGTTGCAGGATCGTCGTCGGCAGCGGGACGAACGATTCGCCCCCGCGCACGATGAGCGTCACGGCCGCGCCGTGCGGCAGCCGCAGCTCGGCCACCTCCACGCCGTGCATCTTCGATCCGTCGGGGATCGCCACGGACAGCAGGTGCCCGCGCAGTCGCTCCAGCGGCGCCGACTCGATGCCGAGGTCGGCGGCCTCCGAACCGTCGCCGAGGCGCAGCTTGCGGCCCAGCCAGGGCAGCGTCGGACCCTGGATCAGGGTGTACACGACGACCAGGATGAAGACGATGTTGAAGATCCGGCGGCTGGCGTCGACGCCCTCCACCATGGGGATGGTCGCCAGGATGATGGGCACGGCCCCGCGCAGCCCCGCCCACGACATCAGGATCTGCTCCTGCCAGGGCACCCGGAACGGCGACAGGCACAGCACGACGCTCAGTGGCCGCGCCACCATGGTCAGCACCAGCCCGATGACCAGCGCGGGCACGATGTCGTCGCCCAGCTCGTGCGGCGTGACCAGCAGGCCGAGCAGGACGAACATGCCGATCTGGGCCATCCAGCCGAGCCCGTCGGCGAACCCGCGCGTGGCCGGCCAGTGTGGCAGTCGCGCGTTGCCCATCACCATCGCGGCGAGGTACACCGCGAGGAAGCCGCTGCCGTGGGCCAGTGCGCCCGCCGCGTACGCGACCACGGCGATCGCCATGACGGCGATCGGGTAGAGGCCGGACGCGGGCAGCGCCACGTGCCGGAGTCCCAGGGAGCCCAGCCAGCCCACCGCTATGCCGAGGGCGGCGCCGATGGCCAGCTCCAGCAGGATCACGCCCAGCAGCGAGTACCAGTGCTCGACCGGCCCTGCCGTGGACAGGGAGACCACGAGGATGACCACCGGGGCGTCGTTGAAGCCGGACTCCGCCTCCAGCGTGCCCGTCACGCGCGCGGGCAGGGGGATCTTGCGCAGCACGGAGAACACGGCCGCCGCGTCGGTCGAGGAGACGACCGCCCCGATGATGAGCGCCTGCCGCCATTCCAGCCCGATCAGATAGTGCGCGGCCGACGCCGTCACCCCGACGCTCACCGCGACACCGGCCAGTGCCAGTGTGGTGGCGGCGGGCAGGGCCGGCTTGATCTCCTTCCACTTCGTGCCCAGACCACCCTCGGCAAGGATCACGACCAGGGCCGCGTATCCGATGACCTGGGTCAGTTCGGCGTTGTCGAAGTGGATGTCGCCCACGCCGTCCTGACCCATGGCGACGCCTATCCCCAGGTACACGAGCAGGCTGGGGAGCCCGCTGCGCGAGGAGATCCGTACCGCTGCGACGGCGACGAGCAGGACGAGCGAGCAGACGAGCAGGAGCTGGTTGAGGTGGTGAACAGTCAGCGGCCGAATCCTTCCCTGGCCCGCACGCACCCGCGCGTGGGCTCACGTACATCGCACATGACGCTGTGGCGCACCGCGCCAACTACTTCGTTACCTTACCTAACTCTTGACGATTTCTTGACGCTTGCGGGGGCGAGATCGAACGTCCGTCCGTGCCGGTTCCCGACTCCGCGTCAAGGGGCGCAAGGCCCTGCGCCTATCGTTGCTCCAGCGCTCAGTTAAAAGCACAGCCGAACCTGCCGCTCGCGTTAGGACAGCAAGGACAGCGATGCCCCCCAATACCACCGCCTCCACGGGTCAGCAGCCCGGCAAGTCCGGCAGGAGAAAGGGGCGCAAAGCCCGACTTATCGTGCTCGTCCTGGTGCTGGCCCTCATCGGAGGCGTGGCCTACGGGTCGTACTGGTCCATCAGTACCGTCCGGGCCTCCTTCCCGCAGACCAAGGGCACCCTCACACTGAAGGGCCTCTCGGGTCCCGTCGAGGTCAAACGCGACAACTACGGCATCCCACAGATATACGCCTCCTCCGACGCGGACCTGTTCATGGCGCAGGGCTACGTCCAGGCGCAGGACCGGTTCTACGAGATGGACGTCCGCCGCCACATGGCCTCCGGGCGGCTCTCGGAGATGTTCGGCAAGAGCCAGGTCGACAACGACGAGTTCCTGCGCACCCTCGGCTGGGACCGGGTCGCGAAGCAGGAGTACGACACCAAGCTGTCGGCCACCACGAAGAAGTACCTTCAGGCCTACGCCGAGGGAGTCAACTCCTACCTCCAGGGCAAGGACGGCGAGGACATCTCCCTGGAGTACGCGGCGCTGGGCTTCACCAACGACTACAAGCCGCAGGCGTGGACCCCGGTCGACTCGATCTCCTGGCTGAAGGCGATGGCCTGGGACCTGCGCGGCAACATGCAGGACGAGATCGACCGCGCCCTGCTCACCAGCCGCCTCGGCCCGAAGCAGATCGCCGACCTGTACCCGCAGTACCCGTACAGCCGGAACAAGGCGATCGTCCAGGAGGGCCAGTACAGCGAACTGGCGGGGGCGTTCCAGCAGGGCGGCACGAGCGGCACCTCCGGGACGAACGGAACCGGCGGCACCTCCACCGGCACGGCATCCGGTGGCTCCGGCACGAGCGGCACCGCCTCCGGCACGGCCGGTACGAGCGGCACCGCCTCCGGCGCCTCGGGCACCGCGGGCCTGGACAGCCAGCTCGGCGGCCTGACCCGAGTCCTGGACGACCTCCCGCCGGCCGTCGGCGTGAACGGCGACGGCATCGGCTCCAACTCCTGGGTCGTCGGCGGGAAACACACCATCTCCGGCAAGCCGCTGCTGGCGAACGACCCGCACCTGTCGCCGTCCCTGCCGTCCGTCTGGTACCAGATGGGCCTGCACTGCCGCAGCGTCTCCAGCACGTGCCAGTACGACGTCAGCGGCTACACCTTCGCCGGGATGCCGGGCGTGATAATCGGTCACAACCAGGACATCGCCTGGGGCATGACCAACTCCGGCGTCGACGTCACGGACCTCTACCTGGAGAAGATCACCGGCAACGGCTACCTGTACGACGGCAAGGTCAAGCCCTTCCAGACGCGCGAGGAGACCATCAAGGTCGCCGGCGGCGAGCCGAAGAAGATCGTCGTCCGGGAGACCAACAACGGGCCTCTGCTGTCCGACCGCGACGACGAGCTCGTGAGGGTCGGCAAGAAGGCCGCCGTCGACACCGCCGCGCCCGACAGAGGCGACGGCTACGGCGTCGCGCTGCGCTGGACCGCCCTGCAGCCCGGCACCACCATGGACGCCGTCTTCGCCATGGACAAGGCGAAGAACTGGACCGACTTCCGCAAGGCCGCCTCACAGTTCGAGGTGCCGTCGCAGAACCTGATCTACGCCGACAGCGAGAACCACATCGGCTACACGCTGCCGGGGAAGATCCCCATGCGCGAGAAGAGCGACAACGGCTCCATCCCGGCGCCCGGCTGGGACCCCGAGTACCGCTGGACCCGCTACATCCCGCAGGACGCGCTGCCCTACGAGTACGACCCGGAGCGCGGCTACATCGTCACCGCCAACCAGGCCGTGATCGACTCGGACAAGTACCCGTACACGCTCACCGCGGACTGGGGCTACGGCGCGCGCAGCCAGCGGATCACCGACCTGATCCAGTCGAAGATCAAGGACGGCGGCAAGATCTCCACGGACGACATGCGCCAGATGCAGCTGGACAACAGCAGCGAGATCGCCCGGCTGCTGGTGCCCACGCTGCTGAAGATCGACCCCGGGAACAAGGACGTCCGCGAGGCGCAGAAGCTCCTGGAGGGCTGGGACTACACCCAGGACGCCGACTCCGCGGCAGCTGCCTACTTCAACGCGGTCTGGCGCAACGTCCTCAAGCTCGCCTTCGGCAACAAGCTGCCCAAGGAGCTGCGTCCCAAGGGCCAGTGCCTGTGGGTCGAGCCGGTCAACACCACCGGCCCCGCCGACGAGGCGGAGAAGGTCCGCGAGTGCGGCCAACGCGACCCCGACCAGGCGCAGCCGGACGGTGGCGACCGCTGGTTCGAGGTGGTCCGGGGGCTCATGAGCCAGCCGGACAGCGACTGGTGGAAGACGCCCAAGGTGAGCAAGAGCCGCCCCGGCGCCGACAACCGTGACGACCTGTTCAAGCGGGCCATGATCGACGCCCGCTGGGAGCTGACCGCCAAGCTCGGCAAGGACATCGACTCCTGGAGCTGGGGCCGGCTGCACCGCCTGTTCCTGAAGAACCAGACCCTCGGCACCTCGGGCCCCGGTTTCATCCAGTACGCCCTCAACCGCGGCCCCTGGGAGCTCGGCGGCGGCGAGGCCACGGTCAACGCGACCGGCTGGAACGCGGCCGGCGGCTACGGGGTGGTGTGGGTGCCGTCCATGCGGATGGTGGTGAACCTCGGCGACCTCGACAAGTCGAAGTGGATCAATCTCACCGGCGCCTCCGGGCACGCCTACAGCGCCCACTACGTCGACCAGACCGACAAGTGGGCCGACGGTGAGCTGCTGCCGTGGGCCTTCTCGGACCAGGCGGTCGAGAAGAGCACGAGCGACAAGCTGGTGCTCAAACCGTGAGCCACTGACACCAGTAGGACGAGCGGCCCTCCACGCGTGCGTGGAGGGCCGCTTCGCGTCACGGCTCCCGGGGGAACCGTCGTACGCCCGACGGAGTCGCCACCGCGTGCACCGGCCGGTCGTGCGGCTCCTCCGGGACGTGTTCGACGACCTCGGAGTCGTACAGCAGCACCACCAGGGCGGGATGAGCGCCCGCCCGCTCCAGCCGTGCCAGGACCCGGTCGTACGAGCCGCCGCCCCGCCCGAGCCGCATGCCGCGCGCGTCCACCGCGAGTCCGGGCAGCAGCACCGCGCCGGCGGTGGTCACGGCGTCCGGCCCGAGGCGCTCGCCCGGAGGTTCGAAGAGGGCCATCCTGCCGCCGTGTTGCACCCGGGCCAGGGACCCCTCGCCTTCGTACGGGCCCCAGTCGAGGTCGTTGTCGGGCAGCAGGGCCGGCAGCAGCACGCGCACCCCCCGGGCGTGCAGCGCGTCCAGGAGCGCGCGGGTCCCCGGTTCACTCCCCACCGAGACGTACGCCGCCACCGTTCCGGCCCGCCCCAACTCGGGCAGCTCCAGCGCCCGCCCGGCCAGTGCGGCCGACGTTTCCCGCAGGTCATCCGCCGTCAACCTGTTCCTCGCCGCGAGGATCTCGCGCCGCAAACTCCGCTTGTCAGGCTCGCCCGGATGTGCGATAGGCCTCAATGGTTGCTCCCGTACTATGGCAATACGCTCATGTGAGCGCCTATGAACCGGAGCCACAGATTCCGTCCAAAGGCACCGGATAGGGTGGCGGACATGACTCAGCACCCTCGGATCAGCAAGGCTGTCATTCCCGCAGCAGGCCTCGGCACCCGGTTCCTACCGGCCACCAAAGCCACTCCCAAGGAGATGCTGCCGGTCGTGGACAAGCCCGCGATCCAGTACGTGGTCGAGGAGGCCGTCGCCGCGGGTCTCGACGACGTCCTCATGGTGACGGGCCGCAACAAGCGCCCCCTCGAGGACCACTTCGACCGCAACTACGAGCTCGAGTCGGCCCTGCAGAAGAAGGGCGACGCCGGCCGTCTCGCCAAGGTGCAGGAGTCCAGCGACCTCGCGACGATGCACTACGTCCGCCAGGGCGACCCCAAGGGCCTCGGCCACGCCGTCCTGTGCGCCGCCCCGCACGTGGGTGAGGAGCCCTTCGCGGTCCTCCTCGGCGACGACCTCATCGACCCCCGCGACCCGCTGCTGCAGCGCATGGTCGAGGTCCAGGAGCAGCGCGGCGGCAGCGTCATCGCGCTCATGGAGGTCGCCCCCGAGCAGATCCACCTCTACGGCTGTGCCGCCGTGGAGACCACCGAGGACAGTGACGTCGTCCAGGTCAGCGGCCTCGTCGAGAAGCCCGACCCGGCGGACGCGCCCTCCAACTACGCCATCATCGGCCGCTACGTCCTCGACCCGCACATCTTCGGCATACTGCGCCGGACCGAGCCCGGCCGCGGCGGCGAGATCCAGCTCACCGACGCCCTCCAGCAGCTCGCCGAGACGTATTCATCAGCGGCTACCGCCGCGGAGAAGACCGGCGGCCCGGTGCACGGCGTCGTCTTCAAGGGCCGCCGCTATGACACCGGCGACCGCGGCGACTACCTGCGTGCCATTGTCCGACTCGCATGCGAACGTGAAGACCTGGGCCCGGACTTCCGGACCTGGCTTCGCAGTTACGTAGCCGAGGAGATGTAGCACGTTGAGCAGCGCCGCGCCCCACGTCACCGGCCAGGACCACTTCGGCCCCGACCACCTCTGGTCGGTGGACGAGCACCTGGAGGACATCCTCGCCACCGTCCGGCCCCTGGAACCCATCGAGCTGCAGCTGCTCGACGCCCAGGGCTGCGTCCTCGTCGAGGACGTCACGGTGCCGGTGTCCCTGCCGCCCTTCGACAACAGCTCGATGGACGGATACGCGGTACGGGTCGCGGACGTCGCCGGCGCGAGCGAGGAGTACCCGGCGGCCCTGGAGGTCGTCGGGGACGTCGCCGCGGGCCAGGCCGAACTGCTCCGCGTGGGCCCCGGCCAGGCCGCCCGCATCATGACCGGCGCCCCCCTGCCGCCCGGCGCCGAGACGGTCGTACCCGTCGAGTGGACCGACGGCGGGCTCGGCGAGGGCCCGGTGCGCGGCATGCCCGCCCGCAGCCTCGGCCCCGAGGGCGCCACCGGTCACGTGCAGGTGTACCGCCCGGCCGAGGCTCGCGCGCATGAGCGTGCCAAGGGCAGCGACGTCAAGGCCGGCGATCGCGCCCTGGAGGCCGGCACCGTCCTCGGTCCGCCTCAGATCGCCCTGCTCGCCGCGATCGGCCGCGGCACCGTCCGGGTACGCCCGCGCCCGCGCGTGGTGGTGGTCTCCACCGGCAGCGAACTCGTCCAGCCCGGCGAGGAACTGCGCACCGGTCAGATCTACGACTCCAACAGCTTCGCCCTCACGGCCGCTGCCCGGGACGCCGGTGCCATCGCCTACCGCGTGGGCGCCGTCGCCGACGACGCCGAGACCCTGCGCTCCACCATCGAGGACCAGCTGGTCCGCGCCGACCTGATGGTCACCACGGGCGGGGTGAGCGTGGGTGCGTACGACGTGGTCAAGGAGGCGCTCTCGCACGTCGCCGACGAGGACGAGCCCGGCAGCGGCATCGACTTCCGCAAACTCGCCATGCAGCCCGGCAAGCCCCAGGGGTTCGGCTCCATCGGCCCCGACCACACCCCGCTGCTGGCCCTGCCCGGCAACCCGGTGTCGTCGTACGTCTCCTTCGAGCTGTTCGTCCGCCCCGCGATCCGCACCCTCATGGGCCTGCAGGACGTCCACCGCCCCACGACCCGGGCGACGCTGACCGCCGACAGGGCGCTGACCTCACCGAAGGGCCGCCGCCAGTTCCTGCGCGGCACGTACGCCGACGGCAAGGTCACCCCGGTCGGCGGCGCCGGATCCCACCTGGTGGCCGCCCTCGCCCACGCGGACGCCCTGATCGCCGTCCCCGAGGACACCGTCTCCGTCGAGCCCGGCACCGAGGTCGAGGTGGTCCTGCTCGGCTGAGAGCCGCTGGTTGGGGGTACCGTGTCGCGCACAACAGGCCCGTGCGCCGCACCGCGACGGGCCCGGACCGGGAGCGCCACACAGCATGAGCACGCAGGACCCATCCCCGCCGAACGGCCGTACGCCGGACCATCTGACGCACATCGACGAGGCGGGTGCCGCCCGTATGGTCGACGTGTCGGAGAAGGACGTGACCGCGCGCACCGCACGCGCCAGCGGACGTGTTCTCGTCTCGCCCCGCGTGATCGAGCTGCTGCGCGGCGAGGGTGTCCCCAAGGGTGACGCCCTCGCCACCGCGCGGATCGCGGGGATCATGGGCGCCAAACGCACCCCCGACCTGATCCCGCTCTGTCACCCGTTGTCGGTGTCCGGTGTGAAACTGGACCTGTCGGTCGCGGACGACGCCGTGGAGATCCTGGCCACCGTGAAGACCACGGACCGCACGGGTGTCGAGATGGAGGCCCTCACCGCGGTCTCCGTCGCCGCGCTCACCGTGATCGACATGGTCAAGGCGGTCGACAAGGGAGCGGTCATCACGGACGTACGGGTGGAGGAGAAGACGGGCGGCAAGTCGGGCGACTGGAGCCGGGCATGACCTACCGCGCTCTCGTCGTCACGGCCTCGAACCGGGCCGCCGCCGGGATCTACGAGGACAAGGGCGGCCCGATGATCTCCGACGGCCTGAAGCGCTTCGGCTTCGAGGTCGAAGGCCCTCAGGTCGTCCCCGACGGCGACCCCGTGGAGGCGGCCCTGCGCGCCGGTGTCGACGCCGGCTACGACGTCATCGTCACCACCGGCGGCACGGGCATCTCGCCCACCGACCGCACTCCCGAGGCGACCCGCCGTGTGATCGACCACGAGGTGCCGGGCATCGCCGAGGCCATCCGGGCGTTCGGCCGGGAGAAGGTGCCGACCGCGGCGCTCTCCCGGGGCCTGGCCGGAGTGGCGGGCGGCACGCTGATCGTCAATCTGCCCGGCTCCAGCGGCGGTGTGAAGGACGGCCTCGCCGTTCTGGAGCCGCTGCTCGTGCACGCAGTCGAGCAGCTCCGGGGCGGCGACCACCCCAGACCCGGCAGCGGCGGTGCGAGCTGAACAGCCCATCCTGGCCCGTGGAGCTGGTGGACGGCGACATCGTCCTCCGGCCGATAAAGCTGCGCGATCAGCGGCCCTGGCGCGAGGTCAACCGGCGCAACCGCGACTGGCTGCGTCCCTGGGAGGCGACGATCCCCCCGCCCACGCCCGGCGGGCCGATGACGCACCGCCCCACCTTCCGCCAGATGGTCCGCCACCTGAGGTCGGAGGCGAACGCGGGCCGGATGCTCCCCTTCGTCATCGAGTACCAGGGGCGGCTGGTCGGGCAGTTGACGGTCGCCGGCATCACCTGGGGCTCGATGTGCTCGGGCCACGTCGGTTACTGGGTCGACGAGTCGGTGGCGGGACGCGGCGTCATGCCGACGGCGGTGGCACTCGTCACGGACCACTGTTTCCGCACCGTCGGACTGCACCGCATCGAGGTCTGCATTCGCCCGGAGAACGGGCCCAGCCGCCGGGTGGTGGAAAAACTCGGATTCCGCGAGGAGGGGCTGCGGCCGCGATATCTCCACATCGACGGGGCCTGGCGCGACCATCTCGTCTTCGCCCTCACGGCGGAAGAGGTCCCGGACGGGTTGCTCAGGCGCTGGCACCGGGCACGATCGCAGAGTAATCCGGGAATGCGGCGCCACCCCGGAAATTGAATAAGTGTTCGAAATTGATCGCCCGGTGACCGTCTGAGGGCAATGAATTCCCGGCCTGGGTGGTCTGCTGATCGCATCGGTCACAAGAAAAGTTCGAAATATCAGCCAGATCGTGCGACACACCGGCTCAATTGGCGGATGGCCTCACGCAAACCCCTCTACGGTGTGAGCGTGAGCAGCAGCGGCCTCATCTACGCAGTCATTGTCGGGGCCTGGGCCGCCTACTTGGTGCCGATGTGGCTCCGTAGGCAGGACGAGCTGAACGAGGCCCGTCCGACGGAACGCTTCAGCACCGCCATCCGGCTGCTGTCCGGACGGGCGGGAATGGAGCGCCGGTACGCCAAGGACCTGCGGGCGCGCTCCACCGACGAGGGGGAGCAGGGCGCCGGAGACCTGGACGCCGCCACCGAATCGGTGGACGTCCGGGCCTTCGCCGTGTCCAAGACCCGCCCGCAGACCCAGGCACCCGTACCGTCGCCCGCCCCCGAGCCGCAGGCCCGGCCGGCGGTCCCCGAACCCTCCGCCCGCCAGTCGCCGGCCCCGAACGCGGCGGCTTCCGGGCGTCCCCGGGAGCGGGTGTCCGCCGCCCGGCGCAACGCCTCGGCGCAGGCGAACGAGGCGGCCGCGGCGCGAGCCCGGCGCTCGAAGGTGCTCGCACGCCGTCGGCGCACCACCACCATGCTGTTCCTCGCCTTCACCCTCGGCGCGATCGTCGCCGCGGTCGGGGGACTCACGGTCCTGTGGGCCCCCGGCGTGCC
>NZ_JBEXSH010000249.1:0-10506 GCF_040613555.1 Streptomyces sp. NPDC006265 | reverse complement strand
CGGCGTGCCGGCCGGAAGCCCTCGTACTGGACGTACTCGGGGTTTCGGCCGGTGCGGCGAGTGGGGGTGCCCCCTGCTCGAGCGGAGTCGAGAGCTTGGGGGAGCGTGCCGGGCGTCGTGACGGGGCGAACGTTGCCTGTCGCGGCACTAGGGTCTGAGGCATGACGACTACCAACGGTTCCTCTCCCCTCGATGTCGAGATCGGTGCGCTGCAGGGCGGTCCGGCCGACCTGTCCCAGTACGCGGGCAAGGCGGTGCTCGTGGTGAACGTCGCCTCCAAGTGCGGCCTGACCCCGCAGTACACGGGCCTCGAGAAGCTCCACGAGCAGTACGCCGGGCGCGGCTTCAGCGTCCTCGGCGTGCCCTGCAACCAGTTCCTCGGGCAGGAGCCCGGCAGCGCCGACGAGATCGCCGACTTCTGCTCGGCCACGTACGGCGTGACGTTTCCGATGACCGAGAAGGCCGAGGTGAACGGCGAGGGCCGGCACCCGCTGTACGAGCGCCTGACCGGCTTCGCCGACGCGGAGGGGCACAGCGGGGACATCCGCTGGAACTTCGAGAAGTTCCTCATCGGCCGCGACGGGCGGGTCGTCGCCCGCTTCTCGCCGCAGACCGAGCCGGACGCGGAGGAGGTCGTGGCGGCGATCGAGGCCCAGCTGGCCTGACGTCCCGCTGCTTGACCTTGCCCCTGGGGCAGGGCCGAGCGTCCTCGTCATCGGGCGGAAGAGCCGCCCGATGACGGAGGATGCCGTGGTGGACGGACCGGAACGGAACCTGGAGCTGCTCACCATCGGGGCGTTCGCCGCGCGTGCCCGCCTGTCGGCGAAGGCCCTGCGGCTGTACGACCGGCTCGGTCTGCTCGCGCCGGCGCACGTCGACGAGGCGACCGGCTACCGCTACTACCGCGCGGGCCAGGTCGAACGGGCCCGGCTCGTGGCGATGCTGCGGCAGCTGGACATGCCGCTCGCCCGGATCGCCGAGGTGGTCGAGGCGGGCGACGGGGCCGGGGCGGCCGAGTCGCTCGGTGCGTACTGGGCGGACGTCGAGACGCGGGTGGCGGGGCAGCGGACGCTCGCCGAGTACCTCCGTGGACGGCTGTCGGGGAGGAGCTCCGAGATGTACGGGAAGTTCGCGGTCGAGACGGTGGAGACACCTGCGCAGGTGGTGATCTCCGAGAAGCGGCACACGCTGGCGGACGAGCTGCCGGCGTGGATCGGGGCGGCGCTGGGACGGCTGGAGGAGGCGGCCCGGGAGTGCGGTGGTGTGGCCGGGGTGCCGTACGTCGCCTATCACGCGGAGGTGTCGATGGAGAGCGACGGCCCCGCGGAGGCGTGTGTGCCGGTGGCCGACGAGGCGGCGGCCCGGGCGTGGACGGAGCGTCAGGGGCGGGCGTGGGAGACGGCGGTACGGGTGGAGCCGGCCCGGCGGCTGGCGTACACCAGGATCACCAAGGCGCAGGTGGCACACCCGCAGATCCTTGCCGCGTTCGAGGCGGTGGAGGAGTGGATGGCGGCGCGGGGGCTGGCGGCGACGGGCCCCTGCCGGGAGCTCTACTTCGCGGACTGGGCGACGACGGGGCCCGGGGACCCGGCGTGTGACGTGGCGTTCCCGGTGAGCTGAGCTCCCTCAGGGATCTCCGGGCACAAGCGGAGCCCTCTCGGCAAGGACGGCGATGCTGGTCGAGAGGGCTCTGTCGGTGGTGCTTGTGGCGCTGTCGATCCGGAGTCAGGCCTTGACCGAGGCCACGAAGGCGTTCCATGCGTTGGCGGGAAACGCCAGCTTGGGGCCCTCGGGGATCTTGGTGTCCCCGAGCTCCAGGGCCTCGTCGACGGTCGACCTGACCATCACGCACGCGCCGTTGTTGTTGGTGTAGGAGGACGTCGTCCACGATTCCGTGGTGCCCAGACGAATTGCCATGTTCGCTCCGTTGCCAGTTGCGTTTACGCCAACCCGTGCTGGTGGTTGGCGTGATCGACGCTACTCGCCAACATCCTCGTTCGGAGCAGCCATTCACTCGACTGGATGGCATATTCCAGAGGAGACTTCCAGTCAGGCGTGTCAGGGGTGTAGCATCCCGCGCTTTGCCCGACGGAAGGTCATCCTCCGGAGGCGGCTCAACGCGCGTACTCCTTCGCGACGTTCTCGATGAGCTGCCGGGACTGGTCCACGTTGAGCGACTGGGCGCGCAGGTGCTCGTACATCACCGTGTACTTCTGCACGTCGAGCGGCTTCTCCAGGTACAGGTCGCTGGTGACGCCCTCGATGTAGACCACGCTCGAGTCGGCCGCGTCGGCGAACTCCAGGATCGAGTACTGGCCGTTGATGCCCGCGTGCGCGCCCACCTCGAACGGCAGGACCTGCACGGTGATGTGGGGCAGCTGCGACATCTCGATGAGGTGCTCCAGCTGCTCGCGCATCACCGGCCGGCTGCCGACGATCCGGTGCAGGGACGCCTCGTCCAGGACCACCCACAGCCGCAGCGGTTCGGTGTCGGCGGTGATCCGGCCCTGGCGGCGCAGCCGGACCTCGACCCTCTTGTCGTTGTCCGCGTCCGACGCCTCGGGCGAACCGCCGCGGATGATGGCCTCGGCGTACGCACGGGTCTGCAACAGGCCGGTGATGATCTGGGGTTCGTAGACCCGCAGCGACTCGGCGTCCGTCTCCAGGCCGATGTAGACGCTGTAGGGGATGTCCCCGAAGGCGTGCCACCAGCCCTGCTGCCGGGAGTCCTTGGCCATCTGCATCAGCGAGTCGACGATGCGCTGGTCCTCGACCTCGTAGACCCCGCACAGGTCGCGGACGTCGCGCTGGCTGATGCTGCGCCGCCCGTTCTCCAGCCGGCTGATCTTCGACTGCGACACCAGCAGCCGCTCGGCCACCTCTTCGGCCGTCATGCCCTTGAGCTCACGGAGCCTGCGCAGCTCCTGGCCCAGCCGGCGCCGCCTGACGGTGGGATTGACATTGGACGCCACGGGACGTGCACCTCCGGCTGCGTGCCTCTACTTTGCGTATCTGCTGTTGAGCAGACTGCCACCAAGGTGCTTACTACCGCTGGGAAACGGTGGATATGCGACGGGTACACGCCAGTTCGGGTACGGCACGCCGAGCGGGGCGGAGAGAGTGTGTGCTCTCTCCGCCCCGCTCGGACAGCGGCTCCCGTGACCGGGTTCGAGGGTACAGAGGTGCGTGGGCCGGGCGAAGTTCGAGCTGGTGCGGCGCGGCTCAGTGGGCCGCGACGCGCGCCATGGTTCCGTGGTGCGGTTGCATCGGAACGCCTCGGGCGGGCTCCGCTGCGGGCCTGGTGCCGCCGGCGGCCTGACGGCCGGACGGTGCCGGGTTGCGGCGCGGCTGGGCCGCGACGCCGTTCTGGACGTCCATCACCGCGTGCGCGACGAGACCGCCCATGGGGTCGTGCCTGATCAGGTCCCTGAGCCGAGAGCGAGAGGAGCGTCCCTCGTTGCCCGGGTACAGGTGCTTGCCGAGGCCGACCGCGTGGGCGAGGGCGGCGAGTGCCGCGGTCCGCGGGTCCGGCGGGACGCCGGTGCGGATCGCGGAGTCCAGCCGGGCCTTGATCTCCCGGCTGATCTCGGTGTCCGTCGCCTGGTAGCGAGTCGTCGGCAGCACCCCGCACATCTGGCCCGCCACGGCATGCACCATGCCGCACCGCTCCAGATGCGAGAGGTAGGTCTGGCGCAGCCCGAGACGCGGCCCGCCAATCCAGTTCACCGCACGTACGGGAGCGCCACGCCTTCGCAGCAGCTCCAACGCGCAGTCCAAAGTTGGATCTCCAGTCGGCCGTGGGGCCACCACGGCGATACGATCCCCGTCTGGGGCTATCCGTCCGGCCA
This sequence comes from Streptomyces sp. NPDC006265, assembly GCF_040613555.1. Classification (NCBI taxonomy): domain Bacteria; kingdom Bacillati; phylum Actinomycetota; class Actinomycetes; order Kitasatosporales; family Streptomycetaceae; genus Streptomyces; species Streptomyces sp. NPDC006265. Next base: position 6,658 of record NZ_JBEXSH010000249.1, on the reverse strand, counting down.
GCGCCAGCTCCACTAGCTGCGCTCCGGCCAGACCGAGGTCGAGCGACTGCGGCTGCGCGGTGGTACCCGTGGTCGGGTCCAACGCCAGCAGCAGAAGCTCCTCCGGAAGTGTTCTGCGGCTCCTGCCCATCCATGCCTCCCCGCGTGGATGAAAGACAGGGTGACCCCTCTCACATTGGTCTGTCGAGGGTGCGTGACCGGTTCGTAGTGGAACCAGTAGGTATGTCGTTCTCGTCTACCGGATGGGTTTGGCCCGCACACAGGACACTGGTACATGGTTCGGACAGCGCCGGAGCGGTGTCACGGGCGGCGGTTCACGGTTCGGTACGCGCACGCGGGGATCAGCGGCGCGAGGAGGAGGCATCGGTGGCGGGCGAGTCCCCCGACAGGTCGAAGCAGCGCGAGTCGTCGGCACGAAGGACGTCGGGGAGCGCGAGTCCGGTTCCGGAGGCCAGGAGCGAAGCCGCCGACCCGCGGCTCGCGGTAGCCCGGGACCCGGAGAAGTCCTCGGCACGAGGCGGTGCCGACACGGCGACGCGCGTGCTGTCCACACGGACGGCCCAGGACCCGAAGAACACCGGGCGCGCCACGGGCGACTCGGAGCCGGAGGACGACGCGGGCCGGGACGAGGGCGACTCGGACACGGTGAGCGCCGCGGGCGACACCGGGCGGGCTGCGGACGCCGAGGAGACCGAGAGCGACTCGGGCACCGAGGACGCGGCGGCTGACGCCGGGCGGGCCGGGAGCGGCTCGGACGCCGAGGACGCGGACGAGTCCGCCGAGCGGGGTCCGAGCGACTCGGACGCCGAAGGGACCGAGGACGACTCGAGCACCGAGGACGCGGCGGCTGACGCCGGGGAGGGTGCTTCCGGGTCCTCCGAGGAGTCCGGGGCGTCCGGGGCCGACGGGGAGCCTTCCGACGCCGAGGGCAGCGACGGGCGGCTGCGGGATGCCGTCGCCGCGTGGGTCGCTTCGGCGGACGGGGGCGAGGAGCCTGCCGCCGCGAAGGGCGACGCCGAGGACGGCCGAGAGGCCGCCGAGCGCACGGGCGAGCCCACCGAGGCCGACACGGACGGCGAGGAGGCCGGGAAGGCCGCCGGGGTGTCGAAGCCCCGCTCGGACACCGAGGACGCGGACCGGTCCGCCGAGAGCGACGGAGACGGCGATAAGGGCCCTGCGGCCGAGGACGCGGACGACGCCGACGCCACGGACCGCCGTGAGGCCGAGCGCGACGCGGTGGCCCAGGACGCCGTGAGCGAGGCAGACGAGCCCGAGGCGGACCGTTCCGCCACGGACGGCAGCACCGCCGGGGCCGAGACCGACGACAAGACCGGCGACGAGGCCCCCAAGCCCGCGGACCCGCGAGTCTCCAGCGACGCCAAGACCGCGCCCAAGGACGCCGACCCCAAGGCCGCACCCGAAAACGCACCCACGACCACCGCCGACTCCGACGACGCCGAAGGCAAGGCCCGGAGCGGAGGCGACGCCGAGGACAAGCCCGGCAGCGACAAGACGTCGAAGCCCGGCGGAGCCACCGGCAGCACCTCCACGTCGGACGAGTCGAACAAGTCGGACGGCTCGACCGGCGACGACGCCCCCGCCGAACCCCCCGTCGACCAGCCCACCGCCGTCTTCAAGGCCCTGCGGCCGCCGGTCGATCAGCCCACCACCATGCTGAAGATCGGGGGCGGGACCAAGGACGCTCCGAAGAAGGACGCTCCGGAGAAGGACGCCGAGCGGACCAGCAAGTTCGTCGCGCTCAAGCCCCTGGACGACCCGGCGGCGAAGAAGCCCGTCGCCCCGGCCGAAGCCACCGCGTCCGTCCCCACCGTCGGCCCCGAGCGGACCACACAGCAGCCGCTGCCGCCCAAGCCGCCGCTGGATCTGCTGGCCGAGCTGACGAACACCCCGCCGCCCCCGGAGACCCCGCTGCGGACGGCGGCCCGGCGGGTGAAGATCTGGACGCCGCTGGTGCTGCTGCTGGTCGTCGTCTTCGCGGTCGTGCAGAGCGTGCGCCCGCTCCCCGCACCCACCCTCGAACTGACCGCCGAGGACAGCTACACGTTCGACGGCGGCAAGGTCGACATCCCCTGGCCCGCCGACGGCCAGGCCGCGCTGGACGTCCAGGGCATCGGCACGTTCGGGTCCTCCGGCGAGCAGAAGCCCGTCCCGATCGCGAGCGTCGCCAAGGTCATGACGGCCTACGTCATCCTGCGCGACCACCCGCTCAAGAGCGGTGAGGACGGCCCGAAGATCCCGATCGACCAGGCCGCGGAGGACCAGTCCGACGCCGGCCAGGAGTCCACCGTCGACGTCACCAAGGGCGACAGGATCACCGAGCGGGAGGCCCTGGAGAGCATCCTGATCGCGTCCGCGAACAACGTGGCGCGGCTGCTCGCCCGCTGGGACGCGGGGTCCGAGAAGGCGTTCGTGCGGAAGATGAACCAGGCGGCCCTGGACCTCGGCATGAAGAACACGACGTACACCGACCCGTCGGGCCTGAACAACACGACCGTCTCCACGGCCGTGGACCAGGTGAAGCTCGCCAAGGCCGCCATGCAGCAGCCGGCGTTCCGCGAGGTCGCGGCGATGATGTCGTACGTCGACTACAAGGGCAGGAAGCACGACAACTGGAACCGCCTGGTCGGTTACAACGACGTCACCGGCATCAAGACCGGCACCACCACCTCGGCACTCGGCAACCTCGTCTTCGCGGCCAAGAAGGACGTGAACGGCGAGATCCACCGGATCATCGGCGCGGTCGTGCGCCAGCCCGCCGGCGGCCCGGACAACACGATCCTGGGCGCCGCGCTGCACGAGGGCGACAAGCTGATCCGGGCCGCGCAGGGCGCGCTGGAGTCGGCGACGATCCTGAAGAAGGGCGACGTCGTCGGGTACGCGGACGACGGTCTCGGCGGCCGTACGCCGGTCGCCGTCACCGAGGACGTCACGGCCGTCGGCTGGGCGGGCCTGTCCGTCAAGCTGACGTTCGCCGGTGACGACCTGCCGCACACGGCCGAGGCCGGCACCAAGGTGGGCACGCTCACCGTCGGTGACGGAACGACCAGCGCCGTGAAGGTCCCGGTCGCCCTCCAGAAGGACCTGGCGGAGCCGGGCTTCGCGGCCAAGCTCACGCGCCTCGGCTGAGCCGGGGCGACCGCACCATCGCACTCCGCCGGTAACGGCCCGTCCGGGCGCTGCCAGGCGGGGTGCGTGCTAGCGTCCCGAACCGGGACAGGTCACCGCTCGCGGCCGCGCGGCAGCGGAAGCCGAGAACAGAAGACGGGACACGGGGAGTGCCTTCGAGTGGCCACTGCGGAGCCGACACGCGCAGACGACGCCGAACCGGGCTCGGTACCAGGCCCGCGAATACGGCTGCCCGAAGCACCGGAAGACACCGCGCCCGGGAGCGGCGCACCTGAGGGCGGCGCACACGAGGACGGCGGCTCGCGGTTCGAGTGGCCCGCCCCCGTCCTGGCGCTGCGCGAGCGCATGCTGCGGCATCCGGTCCTGTCCGTCACGGGCGTGGCCGCGGCGCTGCACATCCTCTGGTTCTTCACGTTCGCGAACAGCGGTGGCGATCTGGCCGCGCAGGACGCGTGGGCCGAGTTCGTCGGGCGGCACCCGGACTCGGCGTACAACCTCGCCTGGTACGGCGGGATGCACCCGGTGTCGTACAGCGTGGTGTCGCCGTACCTGATGTCGGTGCTCGGCGTGCGGACGACGATGATGATCGCGGGGACGGTCTCCGCCGGTCTGCTGACCCTGCTCCTCCTGCGCAGCCGCTCCGTGCTCAACCCCCTGTGGGCGTCGCTGGCGGGCGTGTTCGGGCTGTTCTGCAACGCGGTGTCCGGGCGGGTGACGTTCGGTCTTGGCATGATGTTCGCGCTCGGCGCGGTCGCCGTCGTGTTCTGCTGGCCGTACCGGTGGCGGTACAAGCGCTGGGCGAAGGCCCTGAGCGCGGCGCCGCTGGCCGCGCTGGCCACCATGGCGTCCCCGGTCGCGGGCCTGTTCGTGGGTCTGGTGGCGGTGGCGCTGTTCCTGCAGAAGCGGCGGCCGGGCGCGTGGGCGCTGGGTCTGGCGCCGAGCGCGGTGGTGGCGGCGTCGGCGTGGCTGTTCCCGTTCTCGGGCACGCAGCCGATGGTGTTCGGCTCGGTGCTGCTGCCGCTGGCGTTCTCCGTCCTCGCCTACATGCTGGTGCCACAGGACTGGAGGACGGTCCGGCTCACGGCCGCGGTGTACGGCCTCGGGGTCGTGCTGGTGTGGCTGATCAGCTCCCAGATCGGTTCGAACATCACGCGGCTGGCGATGCTGTTCGCCGGGGTCGCGCTGGTCTCCGCGCTGCCGTTCACGGTGCCGCGCAGCCGCAGGTGGTACGCGGTCGTGGTGGCGCTCTGCGGTTTCGGTGTGTGGATCGGCTTCAAGACGGTCGACGACATCGTGCACACGGCCCCGGCGGCGTCCTGGTCGCGCGAGGTCGCGCCGCTCGTCAACGAGTTGCAGGAGGTCGGCGCCGAGAAGGGCCGGGTCGAGGTCGTCCCCGCCCGCTCCCACCGCGAGGCCTCCGCGCTCGCCCCCTACGTCAATCTGGCCCGCGGCTGGAACCGCCAGGCCGACATGGAGCGCAACCCCCTCTTCTACGACGACACCCTCAACTCGGCGAACTACCACGAGTGGCTGAAGCGCTGGGCCGTGCACTACGTGGTGCTGCCGAAGGGCGAGCCGGACGGTGACGGGGGTCAGCGGGAGCGGGCGCTGGTGCGGCGCGGGCTGCCGTATCTGACCCAGATCTGGGGAAACGACACCTGGCAGCTGTTCAGGGTGACCGCGCCGACCCAGCTGGCCGAGCCGAACGCCGTGGTCGACCGGGCCGAGCAGGGCGAGATGACCCTCCAGGTGAAGAAGGCGGGCCGGGTCCTGGTCCGTATCCCGTACTCGCCCTGGCTGAGCATCGTCGACGCGGAGGGCAAGAGCCTGAAGCCGCCGCAGGAGACGGAGGAGTCCAGGAAACGTCCCGAGGGTGAGCCGAAGACCTATGTGAACGTCAACGGCTGCCTGGCGGAGACGGAGGAGGACGCCCAGGGCGACAAGTGGACGGAGCTGCTGGCCCCGAAGGCCGGCACCTACCGCCTGGCGGCGCCGTACCAGCTCCCCCGGGGGACGCCGTGCCCGGAGGAGCTGCGCTGAACCGGTCCGTCGCACCCTCTGAACCCCAGGTTCCCGTTCGATTACAGTGCTGAGCTGTCGTACGTATGGACGGTGCCCGGGGAGGTCTAGGTGGGTGCGACTGCCGGCGCCGTCTGGGGCCGTACAGAGCAGCAGGACTTCCGCAGCCGGGTGCGCGGCACCCTGCTCGGCGTGGCCGTGGGGGACGCGCTGGGCACGCCGGTCGACGGGCTGACCGTCGACGCCGTTCGGGAGGCGCACGGGGCGGAGGGCCTGGTGGACCTGGCCCCCGCCTACGGCAGACGCGGCGCGGTCACGCACCTCACCCAGCTCACTTTGTTCTCCGTCGACGGGCTGATCCGGGCCCAGGTCAGGCGGGACACCGGTGCCTGGCATCCGCCGACCGACCTGCACCGGGCGTATCTGCGCTGGGCCGCCACGCAGCACGACTGGGGGCCCGACGAGCGCCGCAAGGAAGACGGGTGGCTGGCGCGGGAGGAGTGGTTGTACGCGCGGCGGGACCCCAGCCGGGCCCTGCTGCTGGGGCTCGGCGACGAGACCATGGGGACCCCGGAGGCGCCCAAGAACCCCGGGGAGGCCGGGGCCGAGGCCGCCGCCCGGTCGGCCCCCTTCGGGCTGCTCGTGGGCTGGGAGCCGCAGCTGGTCGTCCAGCTCGCCGTCGAGTGCGCCGCGCAGACCCACGGCCATCCCACGGCCTCTCTCGCGGCGGGTGCGTACGCCGTGATCGTGCATGCGCTGGCGCTGGGCGAGAGCCTCGACGCCGCCGTGCAGCGGGCCTTCGGACTGCTGGCCGCCCGGCCGGGTCACCAGCCGGTGACGGAGGCGCTGCAGCATGCGCTGGGCGCCGTGCGGCAGGGCATGCCGGGGCCGGAGCGCGTGGCCGAGCTGAGCGGGGCGGGTACGGCGGAAGGGCTCGTGGCCGCCGCCGTGTACTGCGCGCTGGTCGCGGCGGACGTCCGGCACGGGCTGTGCCTCGCGGTGAACCACGACGGCCCGTCCGCCACCACCGGCGCCCTGACCGGCGGCCTGCTCGGCGCGCTGCACGGGGAGACCGCCCTGCCGCCGGCCTGGCTGGCGGAGCTGGAGGGCCGTCCCACCATCCTGGAACTCGCCGACGACTTCGCCATGGAGATGACCCAGGGCCCGGCCCTGCACGGCCCGGCCGGTTCCTCCCCCGGCTGGCTCGCCCGCTACCCGAGGGCCTGAACGGCCCCCTCGTCATGCCGCCGGGCGGCCACCCGGCACCTGGTCCGCAGCGCGGTGCGGGCTGTGCCGCTCACGAGCCGGAGACGGGCCGGCCGACCCCGGTCGTCGGCCTCTCGGGCGGGTCGCGCCGCGGTCCGCGGCACCGGTCACACAGCACTCGGGCGGCGGCGCCGGACGGCTCATCGGGCTGCCGGGCTCACCGCTGCCCGACGGCCCCGGAGCCGGGGCGCCGGGCACCGCATGCCGCCGGGCGGCCACTCCCGGC
>NZ_JBEXSH010000248.1:0-10509 GCF_040613555.1 Streptomyces sp. NPDC006265 | reverse complement strand
GGTGTCGAGCTCCTTGAGCAGGGACTTGACCCGGTTCTCCCGGCCTCCCAGGGCCTTGTTCACCTTCGAGGTCGCCGACGAGGTGCTGGCCCACACCCGCCAGGCCCTGGACCGGGGCGCCGAGGCACGCACCGCCTGGGACAAGCGGATCGCCGCCTGGCGGTCCGACAACCCGGAGCGGGCCGCCACGTTCGACCGGGTCAGCAAGGGCGAGCTGCCCGAGGGCTGGGAGGACGCCCTGCCGGTGTTCGAGCCGGGCAAGGCGGTCGCCACCCGGGCCGCGTCCGGGAAGGTCCTCCAGGCGCTCGGCCCGGTCGTCCCCGAGTTGTGGGGCGGCTCCGCCGACCTCGCCGGCTCCAACAACACCACCATCGACAAGACCAGCTCCTTCCTCCCCGGCGGCAACCCGCTGGCGGAGGCCGACCCGTACGGCCGCACCGTGCACTTCGGCGTCCGTGAGTTCTCCATGGCCGCGGAGATGAACGGCATCGCGCTGCACGGCAACACCCGCATCTACGGCGGCACCTTCCTGGTGTTCTCCGACTACATGCGCAACGCGGTGCGGATGTCGGCCCTGATGCAGCTGCCGGTGACGTACGTGTGGACGCACGACTCCATCGGCCTCGGCGAGGACGGCCCGACCCACCAGCCGGTGGAACACCTGGCCGCGCTGCGGGCCATTCCGGGTCTGAACGTCGTACGCCCCGCCGACGCAGGCGAGACCGCGGTCGTCTGGGCCGAGATCCTGAAGCGGCACGGCACCGCCCCGGCCCCGCACGGCCTCGCGCTCACCCGCCAGGGCGTGCCCACCTTCGAGCCGGACCCGGACGCGGCGCGCGGCGGCTACGTGAGGTTCGAGGCGGAGGGCGGCGCACCGCAGGTGGTCCTGATCGCCACCGGCTCCGAGGTGCACGTCGCCGCCGGGGCGCGCGAGCTGCTCCAGGGCGCCGGTGTGCCCACCCGCGTGGTGTCGATGCCGTCCGTGGAGTGGTTCGAGGAGCAGCCGCGCTCCTACCGCGACAGCGTGCTGCCGCCGTCCGTGAAGGCCCGGGTCGCCGTCGAGGCCGGGATCGGGCTGACCTGGCACAGGTTCGTCGGGGACGCGGGACGCATCGTCTCCCTGGAGCACTTCGGTGCCTCCGCCGACGCGAAGACCCTGTTCGCCGAGTACGGCTTCACCCCCGAGAACGTCGTCGCCGCCGCGCGGGAATCCCTCACCGCCGCCCGTGGCTGATCCGACCGCCCGAAAGAAGATGATCACTGTGACCGAAGCGACCGCGAGCGCGGGAGCACTGAAGCGCCTGTCCGACGAGGGCGTGTCGATCTGGCTCGACGACCTGTCGCGCCGGCGGATCGAGTCCGGCAACCTGGCCGAGCTCGTCGCCACGAGGAACGTCGTCGGCGTCACCACCAACCCGTCCATCTTCCAGGCCGCCATCGGCTCCGGCGCGGGCTACGAGGAGCAGCTCGCCGACCTGGCGGTGCGCGGGGTGACCGTCGACGAGGCCGTCCGGATGATGACGACCGCCGACGTCCGGGCCGCCGCCGACGTCCTGCGGCCGGTGTATGAGGCGACCGGCGGCCGGGACGGCCGGGTCTCCATCGAGGTCGACCCGCGCCTCGCCCACGACACGGCGGCGACCGTCGCCGAGGCCCGGCAGCTGGCCTGGCTGGTGGACCGCCCCAACGTGATGATCAAGATCCCGGCGACGAAGGCGGGCCTGCCGGCGATCACTGAGGTGATCGGCGCGGGCATCAGCGTGAACGTGACGCTGATCTTCTCCCTGGAGCGCTACCGCGAGGTGATGGACGCTTATGTCGCCGGCCTGGAGAAGGCCCAGGCGGCCGGTCTCGACCTGTCGGGCATTCACTCGGTCGCGTCGTTCTTCGTCTCGCGTGTGGACTCCGAGATCGACAAGCGGCTGACGCTGCTGGGCACGGACGAGGCCCTCGCCCTGAAGGGCCGGGCGGCCCTGGCCAACGCGCGGCTCGCCTACGAGGCGTACGAGCGCGTCTTCGCCGGAGCGCGCTGGCAGGCCCTGGGCGGGGTCCGTGCGAACCGGCAGCGCCCCCTTTGGGCCTCCACCGGTGTGAAGGACCCCGCATACAAGGACACCCTGTACGTGGACGAACTGGTCGCCCCCGGCACGGTCAACACCATGCCGGAGGCCACGCTGAACGCCGTCGCCGACCACGGGGACGTCCAGGGCGACACGGTCACCGGCGGTTACGCCCAGGCCCGCGCCGACCTGGCGGCCGTCGAACGGCTCGGCATTGCATACGACGAGGTGGTGCGGCAACTGGAGGACGAGGGCGTGGCCGGGTTCGAGGTGGCCTGGCAGGACCTGCTGGACGCGGTCACCAAGTCCTTGAACAACAAGGGAGTTGACGCGGAATGAGCGAGGGCATCCCCCAGACGGCCGAACAGGAGACCAAGGGCACCAAGGAGGAGAAGGAGGCCCGGGCCGCGCAGGAGGCGGCCGGGGTCGAGCAGACCGGGGTGAGCGGCACGACGGAGGCCGCCCCCATCAGGTACCGCGCCGACACCGACACCGACTTCAGCAATCCGCTGCGCGACCCGCGCGACCGCCGTCTGCCCAGGATCGCGGGTCCGTCCGGACTCGTCATCTTCGGCGTGACCGGCGACCTGTCCCGCAAGAAGCTGATGCCGGCCGTGTACGACCTGGCCAACCGCGGTCTGCTGCCGCCGGGATTCTCCCTGGTGGGCTTCGCCCGCCGGGACTGGGAGGACCAGGACTTCGCGCAGGTGGTGCACGACGCGGTCCGCGAGCACGCCCGGACCCCGTTCCGTGAGGAGGTCTGGCAGCAGCTCGCCGAGGGCATGCGGTTCATCCCGGGCGACTTCGACGACGACACGGCGTTCAAGCAGCTGCGCTACGCCGTGGACGAGCTGGACGCCTCCCGGGGCACCAGCGGCAACTACGCCTTCTACCTGTCGGTGCCACCGAAGTTCTTCCCGAAGGTCGTCCAGCAGCTGAAGAAGCACAAGCTGGCCGACGCACCCGAGGGTTCCTGGCGCCGGGCGGTCATCGAGAAGCCCTTCGGGCACGACCTGGGGTCGGCCGAGGAGCTCAACCGGGTCGTGCACGACGTGTTCGACCCGGAGCAGGTCTTCCGGATCGACCACTACCTCGGCAAGGAGACCGTCCAGAACCTCCTGGCCCTGCGTTTCGCCAACCAGATGTTCGAGCCGATCTGGAACCGGTCGTACGTCGACCACGTGCAGATCACCATGGCCGAGGACATCGGCATCGGCGGCCGGGCCGGCTACTACGACGGCATCGGCGCCGCCCGTGACGTCATCCAGAACCACCTGCTCCAGCTGATGGCGCTCACCGCGATGGAGGAACCGGCCGCCTTCGACGCCGCCTCGCTGCTCACCGAGAAGCTGAAGGTCCTCAAGGCGGTGCGGCTGCCGCAGGACCTGGGGCAGGGCACCGTGCGCGGCCAGTACGCGGCGGCCTGGCAGGGCGGCACCAAGGTGCGCGGATACCTGGAGGAAGACGGCATCGACCAGTCCTCCACGACCGACACGTACGCCGCGGTCCGGCTCCAGGTGGACAACCGCCGCTGGGCGGGCGTCCCGTTCTACCTGCGCACCGGCAAGCGGCTGGGCCGCCGGGTGACGGAGATCGCCGTGGTGTTCCAGCGGGCGCCGCACTCCCCGTTCGACTCCACCGCGACCGAGGAGCTGGGCTCCAACGCGATCGTCATCCGCGTCCAGCCGGACGAGGGCATGACGGTCCGCTTCGGCTCGAAGGTGCCGGGCACGTCGATGGAGATCCGGGACGTGACGATGGACTTCGCCTACGGCGAGTCGTTCACCGAATCGAGCCCCGAGGCGTACGAACGGCTGATCCTTGACGTCCTCCTGGGCGACGCCAACCTGTTCCCCCGTCACCAGGAAGTGGAAGAGTCCTGGAAGATACTCGACCCGATCGAGCGGTACTGGGCCACGCACGGCCGGCCCGCGCAGTACGCCTCGGGCGGCTGGGGACCCGAGGAGGCAGACGAGATGCTCGCACGAGACGGACGGAGCTGGCGCAGGCCATGAAGATCGACCTGACCGACACGACGGCAAGCAAGATCAACAAGGCGCTGGTGCAGGGGCGCCGCGCCATCGGCACACCCGCCGTGGGCATGGTCCTGACGATGGTGATCGTCACGGACGAGGAGAACGCCTACGACGCGATCAAGGCGGCCGAGGAGGCCTCGCACGAGCACCCCTCGCGCACCCTGGTCGTCATCAAGCGGCACGCCCGCACCCCGCGCGACCGCCAGTCCTCCCGGCTGGACGCCGAGGTCCGGGTGGGCGCCGACGCGGGCACCGGCGAGACCGTGATCCTGCGGACCTACGGCGAGGTGTCCGACCACGCCGACTCGGTGGTGCTGCCGCTGCTGCTGCCGGACGCGCCGGTGGTGGTGTGGTGGCCGGTGGACGCCCCCGAGGTACCCTCCACGGACCCGCTCGGGGCGCTGGCCCAGCGGCGGATCACCGACCTGTACGCCGTGGAGAACCCGCTGGAGACGCTCCAGGCCCGGGTCCGCGCCTACGCGCCCGGTGACACCGACCTCGCCTGGACCCGGCTGACGCCCTGGCGTTCGATGCTGGCGGCGGCGCTGGACCAGGCCATGGAGCGGATCGTCTGGGCGGCGGTGGAGGCCGAGGCCGAGAACCCGGCCGCCGAGCTGCTGGCCCGCTGGCTGGAGGCGCGGCTGCACGTGCGGGTCGACCGGGTGGTCACCGCCGGGCCGGTCGTCACGGCCGTGCGCCTGGGCACGGAGAACGGCGAGATCGTCGTCGACCGCCCTGAGGGACCGCTGGCCACGCTGACCCTGCCGGGCCAGCCGTCGCGCACCCTCGCCCTGAAGGTCCGTGCCACCTCCGAACTCATCGCCGAGGAGCTGCGGCGCCTCGACGCGGACGAGATGTACGCCATCGCCCTGAACGGCGAGGCAACCGAGGAGACCCCCGCTCATGTCTGACTCCCCCTCCGGTTCCCCGAGGCTCGACCGGCGTCCCGAGTGGACCGCCCTGGAGGACCACCGCACGGACGCCCTGCCCCGGCCCGATCTGCGGGAGCTGTTCGCGGCGGACCCGGGACGCGCCGAGCGCTACGTCGTGCACGTGGGCGACCTGCGCATCGACTACTCCAAGCACCTGGTCACCGACGAGACGCTGGCCCTGCTCCAGGAGCTGGCCGCGGCGACCGGCGTGTTCGGGCTGCGCGACGCCATGTTCGCCGGCGAGAAGATCAACGTCACCGAGAACCGGGCCGTGCTGCACACCGCCCTGCGCGCGCCGCGGGACGCCGTCATCGAGGTCGACGGCGAGAACGTCGTCCCGGGCGTGCACGCGGTGCTCGGCAAGATGGCCGCCTTCGCGGACCGGGTGCGCTCCGGGGAGTGGACCGGCCACACCGGCAGGCGCATCCGCAACGTCGTCAACATCGGCATCGGCGGCTCGGACCTCGGCCCGGCGATGGCCTACGAGGCACTGCGGCCGTTCACCGACCGGGATCTGACGTTCCGCTTCGTGTCGAACGTGGACGGCTCGGACCTGCACGAGGCGGTGCACGGCCTGGACCCGGCGGAGACGCTGTTCATCGTCGCGTCCAAGACCTTCACCACGATCGAGACGATCACCAACGCCACCTCGGCACGGTCCTGGCTCCTGGACGGGCTCGGGGGTGACGAGAAGGCGGTGGCGAAGCACTTCGTCGCGCTGTCGACCAACGCGGAGAAGGTCGCCGGCTTCGGCATCGACGTCGACAACATGTTCGAGTTCTGGGACTGGGTCGGCGGCCGCTACTCGTACGACTCCGCGATCGGCCTGTCCCTGATGATCGCGATCGGCCCGGACCCCTTCCGGGAGATGCTCGACGGCTTCCGCATCGTCGACGAGCACTTCCGCAACGCCCCGGCCGAGGCCAACGCCCCGCTGCTGCTGGGCCTGCTGGGCATCTGGTACGACAACTTCCACGACGCCCAGTCGCATGCCGTCCTGCCCTACAGCCACTACCTGTCCAAGTTCACCGCCTACCTCCAGCAGCTCGACATGGAGTCCAACGGCAAGTCGGTGGACCGCGACGGGAAGCCGGTGGAGTGGCAGACGGGCCCGGTGGTGTGGGGCACGCCCGGCACCAACGGGCAGCACGCCTACTACCAGCTCATCCACCAGGGCACCAAGCTCATCCCGGCCGACCTGATCGGCTTCGCCCGGCCCGTCGCCGAGCTGAGCGGCGAACTGAAGGCCCAGCACGACCTGCTGATGGCCAATCTGTTCGCGCAGGGACAGGCGCTCGCCTTCGGCAAGACCGCCGAGGAGGTCCGCGCGGAGGGCGCGCCCGAGGAGCAGGTGCCGCACCGCACCTTCCGGGGCAACCACCCCACCACGACGATCCTGGCCACCGAACTGACCCCGTCGGTCCTCGGCCAGCTGATCGCCCTCTACGAGCACAAGGTGTTCGTGCAGGGCGCCGTCTGGAACATCGACTCCTTCGACCAGTGGGGTGTCGAGCTCGGCAAGGTCCTCGCCAAACGCGTCGAGCCCGCCCTGACCGAGGGCGCTGACGTCCCCGGTCTCGACCCGTCCACGGCCGCGCTGGTGGCCGCCTACCGCAAACTTCGGGAAGTGAACTGACATGCAGATCGGTCTTGTGGGTCTCGGCAAGATGGGCGGCAACATGCGCGAGCGTCTGCGCAGCGCCGGCCACACCGTCATCGGCTACGACACCGACCCCGAGAAGTCCGACGCCGACAGCCTGGCCGACCTCGTCAACCAGCTGGAAGCGCCCCGCACGGTCTGGGTCATGGTCCCGGCCGGCGGCCCCACCCAGCACGTCATCGACCAGCTCGCGGGCCTCCTCAAGCCCTACGACACCGTCGTCGACGGCGGCAACTCGCGCTGGACGGACGACGAGAAGCACGCCGAGGAGCTCGGCAAGCGCGGCATCGGCTTCGTCGACGCCGGCGTCTCCGGCGGCGTGTGGGGCCTGAAGAACGGCTACGCCCTGATGGTCGGCGGCGAGAAGGAGTACGTCGACCGGCTGCTGCCGATCTTCGAGGCGCTCAAGCCGGAGGGCCCGTACGGCTACGTCCACGCGGGCAGGGTCGGCGCCGGGCACTTCGCGAAGATGGTCCACAACGGCATCGAGTACGCGATGATGCAGGCCTACGCCGAGGGCTGGGAGCTGCTGGAGGCCGTGGACTCGGTGGACAACGTCCGCGAGGTGTTCCGCTCCTGGCAGCAGGGCACCGTCATCCGCTCCTGGCTGCTCGACCTGGCGGTGGACGCCCTGGACGAGGACGAGCACCTGAAGGAGCTCCGGGGCTACGCCCAGGACTCCGGTGAGGGACGCTGGACGGTGGAGGCCGCGATCGACAACTCCGTGCCGCTGCCCGCGATCACCGCCTCGCTCTTCTCCCGGTTCGCCTCCCGTCAGGACGACTCGCCGCAGATGAAGATGATCGCGGCGCTGCGCAACCAGTTCGGCGGCCACGCCGTCGAGTCCGCGAAGAAGGCGTAGCACGTGGGTGATCTGCTCATGGTCCGCCACGGCGAGACGGAGTGGAGCCGGAGCGGACAGCACACCAGCTTCACCGACCTGCCCCTCACCCCGCACGGTGAGGAGCAGGCCGCGTCGCTCGCCCCGCTCCTCGCGGGCCGCTCCTTCGCCCTGGTCCTCAGCAGCCCGCTCGGCCGCGCGGTGCGCACCGCCGAACTCGCGGGCCTGACGGGGGCCGTGCGGGACGCGGACCTGCACGAGTGGCACTACGGCGCCTACGAGGGCGTCACCACCGAGGAGATACACCGCACCCGCCCCGACTGGGACCTGTGGACCGACGGGGGCCCGCCCGGCCCCGACGGCGAACCCGGCGAGTCCCCCGAGGAGGTCGGCGAACGCGCCGACCGGGTGCTGGCCCGGGCGGAGAAGTCGCTGCCCGAGGGCGATGTGATGCTGGTGGCGCACGGCCATTTCCTCCGCGTCCTGACGGCCCGCCGGCTGGGTCTGCCCCCGGCACGGGGGCAGTTGTTCCGGCTGGAGACCGGCACGGTCAGCCGGCTGTCGACCGAGCACGGCCGGCCCGTGATCGCGGAGTGGAACTCCAGGGCCTAACCAGTCCCGGCCGGAGGTGAGTTGGCAGCCTCCGGCCGGGCGCGTCAGAGTCCGCGCTGATGGAGATCGACGACATGACACCCGCCGAGGAGCGGGTGTGGCGCGCCTTCCCGCGCGGGCAGGACGTGGACTTCAGGAGTCCGGCCGACGAGGACCCGGGACGGGGCGCCGACTGGGGGCCGAGCGGACCGTACGGGCGGCCGTGGCGCGGGCACTGCTGCTGAGACCTGCTCGTGATCGGCTCCCTCGCCTACGCGCTGCACCACCCCGCGCCGCTGAAGGCGGACGAGGCGCCGCAGTTCAATCCGGTGTTCTACACCCTCGACCTGCTGCTGCCGGTGATCTCCTTCGGGCAGGAGGCCGCGTTCGCCCCCACCGACGGCTACCAGTGGCTCTCCTACGCCCTGGTGCTCACTGACTGGATCCTCGCCACCACCGTCGTCACCGGCATCACCCGGACCGTCAGCCGCCATTGAGCGCCCGTGCCGTGTGCTGCGCGGCCAGCCGCACCGGCGCGTTGGCGGCGCCGTAGCCCCGGTAGCCGCCGTCGCGCTGGACCAGTTCGAAGAAGACCCGGCCGACGGTGCGGGTGTAGCAGTGGCGGAAGACGCCGTGGTCGTCGCGGTCGTAGAGAATGCCGAGGTCACGGTAGGTCTCCAGCTCACCGTCGGCGAACTCGAAGCGGGCGGCGAGGTCGTCGTGGTAGTTCGCGGGCACCGGCAGCAGGCTGCCGCCCGCCTCCCGGAACCGGCGGGCCGCGGCGACCACGTCGTCGGTGGCCAGGGCGATGTGCTGGGCGTGGACGGTGTCGTCGGTGGGCGCGGCGCCGACGGTGAGGGCGATCCGGACACTGCCGTCGGGGGTGGTGACGGCGCGGCTGCGCATCAGACCGTAGGGGTCGGCGACGTCGACGCTCTCCTGGGCGTGCAGGCCGAGCACGCCTCGGTGGAAGAGGGCCGCCTCGTCGAAGTGGTGCCAGGGCTGGGTGAGGGCGAGGTGGTCGATGCCCCGGATGCCCGCCTGCGCCGAGGGCACGCCCGTGTTCTCGAAGTCGGCCCGCCAGTCGGGCAGTTCCGGGTGGCCCGTGGCGCAGAAGAACAGCTCCGTGCCGTCGGGGGCGGCGACCGCGTCCAGCGGGGCGTCCTCCGGCGCGCGACGGCGGGGCAGTACGGGCGCGAGCAGGGCCTCGGCCCGCCGGGCGGCTCCGGCCGGGTCCGGTGACTCCAGCCCGATCGCGGCGAGCCGGGTGCCGTCGCGGCGGGCGGCCGTCCCGGTGTTGACCAGGATCCGGGCCTCGCCCTGCTCCCACAGGGCGACGGGCTTGCCGCGGTGCCGTGCCGTACGGGTGAAGCCCAGAGCGCCGAGCAGGACGGCGAGGGGTTCGGCGTCGGGCGTGACCAGCTCGGCGAAGGCGACACCGGTGGGGACGACGGGGTCGGGCAGGGGCGCCTCGCCCACGGCCTCCTGAAGGACCAGCAGGGAGCGCCGGGCGTCGACGGCGGTCGGACCGGCGTCGGCCTGCCGGAAGACGTCGTTGAAGACCTCCAGGGAGAGCGGGCCGTCGTAGCCGGTGGCCAGCACTCGCCGCACCAGCCCGGCGACATCGAAGCCGCCCTGGCCGGGGAAGCAGCGGTAGTGGCGGCTCCACTGCAGGACGTCCATGGCCAGGAGCGGGGCGTCGGCGAGCTGAAGGAAGAAGATCTTCTCGCCGGGGATGTTCGCGATGCCCTGGGGATCCGAGCCGCGCGAGAGGATGTGGAAGCTGTCCAGGCAGGTGCCGAGCGCGGGGTGACCGGCCCTCTCGACGATGCGCCAGGCATGGTCGTACGTACTGACGTGCCGCCCCCACGCGAGCGCCTCGTAGGCGACCCTGATGCCGTACTCGGCCGCCAGGTCGGCGAGCCGGCTCAGCTGCTCGGCGGCGAGGGCGTCGTCGTCCACCGCCTGCGGGGAGACGCTGGAGCAGACGAGGACCGTGTCGGCGCCGAGCCGGCGCATCAGCTCGAACTTGTGCCGGGCCCGTCGCAGGTTCCGGGCGAACTCCGGCTCGGGGACGGCCTCGATGTCCCGCATCGGCTGGTAGAGGTCGATGCGGAGCCCGAGGTCGTCGCAGCGGGCGCGGATGTCCTCGGGGGTGAGGGGACTGGCCAGCAGGTCGTTCTCGAAGATCTCCACCCCGTCGAAGCCGGCCCGGGCGGCGGCGTCGAGCTTCCCGGTGAGGGAGCCGCTGAGGGAGACGGTGGCGATGGACGTACGCACGTCGGTACCTCTCTCTAGTGCCGCGACAGGCAACGTTCGCCCCGTCACGACGCCCGGCACGCTCCCCCAAGCTCTCGACTCCGCTCGAGCAGGGGGTACCCCCACTCGC
>NZ_JBEXSH010000247.1:0-10535 GCF_040613555.1 Streptomyces sp. NPDC006265 | reverse complement strand
CCTCCCCGACCAGGAACGGCCACGCCCCGACCCGGTGTTCAGTCTGCGGTCGTTCCGGAAGGCCGGGTGAACCCCGTGATCCAGTTGGTCACCCAGCCGTCCGCGCCGCCGACGGAGAACGCCTGCTCCCAGCGGGCCGACGTGGCGGAGATGCCCGACCAGACGAACCGGACCCGCACCTCCTTGCCGTCGTGCGTGTCGTCGCCGTAGAACGCGCCGCGTCCGTTCTCGAACCCGCCGAAGACCGGCGGGAACAGGGTTCCGCTGATGCTGGAGGCCCAGTTCAGCGACCACCGCCCGGTCTTCGGGTCGAAGAGCCGCAGGGTCGCGCCCTGGGCGGACAGCTGCGGCATGTCGACCTCGTCGAGGTTCGCGGCGCCGCCGACAGCGGCCGGCAGCGACTCGCCCCCGAGAACTCCGCCCAGTCGCTGTCCGGGTCGAGGAAGTCGGTGCGGCGCCGGTGCAGGACCTCCCAGTCGCCGTGGAAGAAGTCGAAGTCGTGCGGGCTGCTCATGTGCGGTCTCCTGTGGTTCCGTCGGGCAGGGAGCCGGTCAAGTAGGCCTTCAGATCAGGGACTTCCGGCGCGAGCAGGTGCCGTACCAGGCGCGTCCCGCTCGTGCAGGATCGGCGGCAGCTCCCAGACGCAGCCGATCCACGGAAGCTCGGGCGTGATGAAGTGGGCCGGTCGCGGTCCGGGCAGCCCAGCACCGGCTGGCCCGCCGACGCGCCCTTGAAGTGCAGGACGTTGTCCCACACCCAGCTGTACGCGTTGAGGTAGGCGCCGTCGTCGCCCCCGTGCAGGACGACGAAGGCTGCCGGGGGCGTGCCGTCCCGCTCCAGCTCCGGCAGGATCGCGTACGCCGCCTTCTCGACGGCGGGCTCGATACCCGCCGGGTCGGCGGCGACGTGGTAGCGCTTGACGTGCCGACCGGCCACCTCGATCGGCGGAAGTACGGTCAGCAGCTTCTCGCTGAAATCCATGCCGGGACGCCAGGGCCGCTTCACTGACATCCTGTGTCAGTGAAGTCCAGCCGACTCGTCTCCATCCTCCTGCTGCTCCAGACCCGCGGCCGGATGACCGCCGCCCGGCTCGCCGAGGAGCTGGAGGTCTCCGTGCGCACGGTGTACCGGGACATCGAGGCGCTGCACGCGGCGGGCGTCCCGCTGTACGGCGACGCGGGCCATGCCGGCGGCTACCGCCTTCTCGACGGTTACCGCACCCGCCTCACCGGCCTCACCGCCGACGAGGCCGAGGCACTCTTCCTCGCCGGCGCCCCCGGCCCCGCCGCCCGGCTCGGCCTCGGCTCCGTCCTGGCCGCCGCCCAGCTCAAGGTCCGGGCCGCCCTGCCGGCCGGACTGCGCCCGCACGCCGACAGGATAAGCGGGCGCTTCCACCTCGACGCGCCCGGCTGGTGCGCCGACGCCGACGAGACGCAGCATCTCCCGGCCGTGGCGGACGCCGTGTGGAACTGCCGTTGCCCTGCAGGTCCGTTACCGCCGCTGGCGTGAGCCCACCGACGTGGAGCGCCACCTGGAGCCGTACGGACTCGTCCTCAAGGCGGGCCGCCGGTATGTCGTCGCGGGCCCGGGCCCCTGCACCTACCGGGTCGACCAGATACTCCAACTCACCTCCAATGAGAGGCAGTTCGCCCGAACTGACGGTTTCGTGCTGGCCGCGTACCGGGCGGCGTACCAGCGCGACTTCCACACCGGCTCCGGGCCGCCCGGACGGTGGTCCGGCTGGCACCGGGAGTGACCCTCCCCGGGCCGGGGCAGACCGGCAGCCAGGTGGAAGAGGACGGCTGGACCCGGACCACCGCCCCCATCGAGTCCCTCGACCACGCCCACGCCGAGTTCCTGCGCCTCGGCACGGGCATCGAGGTGCTCGAACCCCCGGAACTGCGCGACCGCCTCGCCCGGACGGCGGCGGAACTGGTGGAGCGCTACGGCAACCCCGGGGACCGCCCGCTCAGGCGACCGCGCAGGTCTGCTCACCCAGCTTGAACGCGGCCGGTTTCGCGTTCGTGTCCGACCGGTTCGCGGTGAACCCGAAGCTCACCGACGACCCCGCCGCCACGTTCGCGTTCCAGGCGACGTTCTTCGCCGTCACCGTCGGACCCGACTGGGCCGCCTCGGTGTTCCACGCCTGGGTCAGCTTCTGGCCGTCGGTGAAGGTCCAGGCCAGTGACCAGCCGCTCCAGGGGCTTGTGCCGGTGTTGGTGAGCTGGACGTCCGCCTGGAAGCCGCCCGACCACTGGCTGGTGATCTTGTAGGTGACCTTGCACGCACCGGTCGGTGCGGGGTCGGGGCCCGGTCCCGGATCCGTGGTGCCAGCGCCGGAGCTGTCGCCGTAGAGGACGCCGCGGCCGTTCGTCGAGACATAGACACGGCCGTACACCCGCGGGTCGCCGGTGATCGCGGCGCCCGTCCAGCCCCACCGGTGGGCGTCATCGTTGATGCGGGTCCAGGTCGTGCCCTCGTCCGTGGAGCGGAAGACGCCGCGTACGCCGCCGATCTTCGCGCTGGTGTAGAGGGTCTGGTAGGAGGCGCCGGGTGCTGCCTTGCCGAAGCCGATGGTGTCGGCCTGCTCGACGTTCGGGAGCTTGGTGAAGTTCGCCCCGCCGTCCGTTGAGTGCCACAGCCCGTACGCGCCGTCCGTCGCCCCGCCCGCCAGCCACACGTCGCCCTTCCCGCCGGGCAGCGCCTTGAAGCGGACGCTGTCGCCGCCGGGCAGGCCACCGGCGGGTGACGCCTTGAACGTCGCCCCGCCGTCCGTACTGACGTAGAACTTCCCGGACTTGAAGCCGTAGAAGGTCTTCGCGTCGACCCGGTCCGACTCGACGATCGCCCCGGCGGGTATCCCGGCGGAGGCCTGCCACGACGTGCCGAAGCCCGTCGTGTGGTGGACACCGGCCCCCTCGGGGCTCCATACGAACCGGCTGCCGTCGGCCGCCGACGCGACCGTGCCGCCGCCGCTCACGCCCGAAGGGTCGGTCCCGGCGAACCAGTTGGCGCCGTTGTCCGTCGAGAACGCGATGTGCGGCCCCGAGTCCAGGTTGCCCGTGCGCACCACCGTGTTCGGGTTCGACTCGGCGAAGTCCAGGCTCGTGGTCGTGGTGAAGTGCGGCTGGGTGAACATCATCGACGGCACCTTCGTCAGGTCCGTGTGCCGGAAGCCGCCGATGTCACCCAGCGCGCTCAGCAGCGGCGCGCCGGACGGGGGAGAGGCGAGGTCGTTGACGGCGGTCTCCTCCAGGCCCCGCACCATCGGCTGGACGGCGAACTTGCTCCCGCTGTCCCAGTTCGTGAGGTTCTCGGTGCCGTAGACCGTCGCACCCGTCCCGTACATCATCCGGTCGGAGTCGAACGGGTCGATCTCCAGGGCCTCGGTCATCCAGCCCAGCTTCGGCGTCTGCTCGGGCGGTTGCGGGTTCGCGCCCCAGGTCAGCCACGGCGAGGACGAGACGTCCATCGTGTAGCGGTTCTCGCGGTTCGGATACGACGTGTAGTCCCACGCCTTGCTCCAGGTCGCACCGCTGTCCGTGGAGCGGAAGATCTGTGTGTCCGGCCACCAGGCGCTGTACGCGGTCGCCATGACCGTGCCCGGCTTCTGCCGGTCCACCGTCAGCCCGCTGAAGCCGTAGAAGGTGTCCGCCTCGGCCACCGGGCTGATGTCCGTCCAGGTCCCCGTGCCCGTCGCGTACCGGAACAGCCGGCCCTTGCCGCCGTCGTACGGGCCGCCCTTGTCGCTGTACGCGAGATAGAGGTGGCCGTTCTTCGCGTCCAGGACGCCCTTGTGGGCCAGGTGGCCGGTGGGCTGCCCGGCCAGCCGCTGCCAGGTCGCGCCCGCGTCCGTCGACCGGTACACCGCGTTGTCCTTGTCGGCGACCCCGACGTAGAGCGTCTTCGTGGCGCTCCCGGCCGTGCCGGTGGACTCGTCGAAGGTGACCCAGACGATGCCCTGGTTGTCGGACGCGTAGCCGCTCGTGTCGCTCGGGTCCTGCGCGTAGTTGCCGACGTTCGGGAAATTCGCCACCTGCGACCAACTGGCTCCCGAGTCCGTCGACCGCCACAGCCCCTTGCCGCTGGGCGCGCCGAGATACAGCACACTGTTGCGGTTCGGGTCGACGGCCAGCCGCTCGCCCATGCCCCGTCCCGGCATGTTGCCGCCCAGCTTGAACGGCAGGTTCGCCTTCCGCCAGCTCGCACCCCGGTCGGAGGAGCGCATGACGGCGCCGTTCTTCGGGTCCCAGCTGTTGGTGTACGTCCCGACCGCCGCGTACACCCGGTTCGGATCGACGGAGTCGGACGCGATGCTGACCACGCCCGTGTGCCCCCAGTCCTCCCACCCGACCGAGTCCAGCAGCGGTGTCCAGCTCTTGGAGGACTCCTGCCAGCGGTAGGCGCCGCCGATGTCGGTGCGGGCGTAGGCCAGGTTCTTCTCGGAACGGTTGAAGACGATGCCGGGTACGAACCCGCCCCCGTCGATTCGGGCGTTCTTCCAGGTGTACGTGTCGGCGGCGAGCTTCGGCGCCGGGGGATCGGCGGCCAGGGCGGTGGGGGCGCCCGACAACAGCCCGGCCGCCAGCGCCAGCACCGCCGTGAGGATACGGGTTCTTCGCACGGTGGGGGTCCTTCCGTGAGGGGGGACGTGCGAGGGCCGGGCGGCCCCTGTGCGGGTGGAGCCGCCCGGCCTTGGTGGCCCGCGTCAGGTGCGGGGCCCCTTGTACGCAGAGCTTCGGACGCACCCGCTTCTTGGGCGCGGTGCTGCATCGATATGCGGCTCCGCCGCGTGGGCGCGACCAGCCACATACGGCCCGCAGATCACAACGGCCCAGCCCGCGGAGCGCCCGGCGGGGCTATTCGAGAAGCTCCGCGTACGAGCCCATGGCCAAGGCGATGTCCGCCTGAGCCCAGAACCGGTGATACGTGAACGACGGCACCGCACCGCCCGAGAGATAACTCTCGATCTTCGACCAGGCCGGATCGTCCTCGTAGAAGGACCGGATCGAGTCGAACGTCGACGACGAGTTGATCGCGTCACCGTTCGGCATCGTGCCCGTCCAGCCACTGGGGATGTGCACCGGGTCGTCGAACCGGTTGTAGTCGGCCCGGTTCTCCGGGACGGCGATCCCGAGGGCGTCCTGGTTGTTGTCCCACATGCCGTCCAGCAGCTTCTTCGCCGCCGCCGCGGCCTCCGTGTCACCGGAGCGGTCCGCGTAGTACGTCAGGGTCTTGGCGTACGCGGCCGCCACACCGACGTCGTTGGTGTAGTCGGCGACGGTGACGCGCAGCCCGCTGTTGGAGCCGGGGCTGTTGGCGTTCCAGGTGTCGGGCTGGCCCGACCACTGCAACGTCGACGGGATCCGGAACGTGCCGTCCGGGTTGAACGTGGTCTTGGACAGCGCCCAGTCGACCCACTTGTCGAGGACCGTCTTGGCCTTGGCGTTCCCCGTCTGCTGGTACAGCTCGGCGACGCGCTCCATGGACCACGCCTGGAAGCCGAACCACTGGTTGGACGGCGGGTCGTGGTACACGGGCTTCTCGTCGTAGTACATGCCGTAGAACGTCGACTTCCCGGCGGGCGGAGTCGCGTACCGGCCCGCCCAGCTGTTGGTCGCGCCGCCCGCGATGGCGCCCTCGCTCGACTGGAGCCAGCGGTAGAACTCCAGCTGCCGGTCGAGGGACTTGCCCCAGTCCGCGGCGCCCGTCGCCGACTTCGGCTTCAGCGGCGCGTAGTTGCTGAGTGCGTACGCGGCCAGCGGGTTCTGGTAGCCGCCGTGGGCGTGGCTGGAACCGATGCGCCAGGCCCAGCCGGCATTGGTGTCGGTGGCGCCGCCCCAGGCGTAGTACCAGGACATCAGGTAGAACGAGGCGTCCTTGCCGGTGCCCGCCGGACAGGCCGACGGCCCGACGCAGTTGCCGACCTTCTTGAAGTACTTGTCGAACATGGAGTAGCGCAGGTAGTCGCCCATCTTGGCGGCCTTGCCGACCGTCGCGGAGACGGCGGAGCCCTTGCCCTGCTCCTTGGCCCACAGGTCCGCCCAGTAGGCGGCCTGCACGGCCCGCGCGTCGGCGTCCGGCGCGTTGGTGAACTTCCACTGCTTGGCGTAGGAGGCGTCACCGGTGAACAGGTCCAGATAGCCGTTCTTGCCGCCGTACTTGAAGGCGTCACAGGTCGGCTGCGGCACCGTCTCCCACACCGACTCCTGCGCGCCGCGCTGGAAGGTGTTGATGTAGGACGGGCCGGTGTCCGACGGGCCCGCCTCGCACTTGCCGGGGGCGTTGCCGTAGCCGTAGACGTTGTCCACGTCCTGCAGCCAGTGCATGCCGTAGACGTCGTCCGTGCCGTACGCGCTCTTCAGCTCGCCCGCGATCGGGTCGGACCCGACCGAGACACCGGTGTCGAGCTTGGCCGGGTACTCGTTCGGCGTGTCCAGCTCGGGCGCGTAGGTGGCCGGCTTGGAGGCGTTGTAGAAGGAGTTCGTCGGCTGGTCGGCGTGGGTGGGGATCATGTACTTCTCCATGAGGTCCCACGCGCCGTTGAACTTCGACCAGTCACCCGTCACCTTGCCGTACATGGCCTGGAGCCACAGCAGGTAGCTGTACGCCTCCGACGTGGTCTCGTGGCCGTGGTCCGGCGCCTCGACGATGAGCGTCTCGACCGAGTGGTACGGGATGCCCTCGGGGGAGAAGTAGCCGTTCGCCGGGTTGGTGATCTTCCCGTAGAGCTCGAGGAAGCGGGCGTCGTACATCTTCGCCGCCGCCAGCTGGGTCACGGTGACCGAGGCCTTTGCGTGGCCCGCGGCCGTCGACTCGAACACGGCCGATCCGGTACCCGAGTTCCCGGCGGTGACGGTCACCTTCTGCGCGGTGTTCCAGTTCTGCGGCGTGAAGGTCAGCGAGGCGCCGGAGGAGACCGACAGCCCCGAGTTGCCGCTCGCCCGGGCGGAGGCCACCGTCACGTTCGCGGACGGCTGCTTGGACAGCTTCACCTCGTAGGTGCCCGACTTGCCCGACTGGACGCCCAGTTGGAGCGGCGAGGCGACGACGGTCGGGCCCGAGGCAACGGTGATGCCGACCGGGGTGGAGTCGGCCGAGGCGCCCGTGCTGTCGTACGCCTTAGCCACCAGGGAGTGGCTGCCCACGGTCAAGTCCGAGACGGTGAGGGCGTAGGGCGCGCTCGTGTCCGTGCCCAGCAGCTTGGTGTCGTCGTAGAACTCCACCTTGCTTATGGTGGCGTTGTCCGCCGCCGCGGCGGTCGCGGCCAGCGGAACCGCCTGGCCCTGGGTGTAGACGGCGCCCCCGCTCGGGCTGGTCAGTACGGCGATCGGCGGCTGGTGCGCGCCGGTGCAGGGCGTGCCGTTGACCGAGAAGGACGTCGGCGCGGTGTTGCCGCCGCTGTAGGAGAACTGGGCGCCGGTGGAGACGGCGGCGCCCGCGGCGACCCGCGCGTTGTGGGAGGCGTTGCGCACGGTGATGTCCTTGCCGGACTGCGACCAGGTGCCGTTCCAGCCGTTGCCCAGCTTCTGGTTGCCGGCGTAGGCGTAGGTCAGCGTCCAGCCGTCGATGACGTCCGTGCCGCGGTTGGTGAGGATCAGGTCCACCGTGAAACCGGAGCCCCAGTCGTTCGTCTTGTAGTCGACACTGCACTGAAGCGCCGCTGCCTGCGCGGGAGTCGACCCCGAGGAGAGCATCGTCAACGGAAGCGCGAGAGCTGCGAGGGCGGCGGTCCACAACCGCCGTACCGCTCCGCGTCTCCGGGGTGGGGGATGCATGGTGCTGG
This sequence comes from Streptomyces sp. NPDC006265, assembly GCF_040613555.1. Lineage (NCBI taxonomy): Bacteria > Bacillati > Actinomycetota > Actinomycetes > Kitasatosporales > Streptomycetaceae > Streptomyces > Streptomyces sp. NPDC006265. The sequence goes on along the minus strand of NZ_JBEXSH010000247.1, from coordinate 2,749 downwards.
TTCCTCCTTGCGGCTCGGAGAAGTCAAGGCTTGAACCAGTGGGAGCGCTCCCATAGTGCGGACACGTCAGGTACCGGTCAAGGTCCTTGAAGAGTCGAAAAGATTCGACGCCCCGTGTTGAGCAAAAGTCAGCAGCTCCCCTGTTCTTTGCTGTCACTTGGCGCTACCTTCCTTGACACCAGTGGGAGCGGTTCCATCAGTCGACGCGTCCGTCACGGCACGCCCGACCTGCAAGGAGTCGCTCATGCGACACCCCCCGCGTTCAGTACTTTGAGCCGCCGCCGGCGCGCGACGCCCGCGTGCGGCGGACCGCTGCCGCCCCGAATCGGCCGCGTACGACGCCGCACGGGCTCCGCCCTGCCCGCGAACACCTCACCGCTCCGAGAACCCCCCACCGAACCGCGGAATGCGCAAGGAACCCCAACGGAAGAGGGACCCCCACTCATGAGCCGTACGAGAACCGCGTTACTGGCCGCCATGGCCCTGGTCGCCGGCGCGACCGGCACCGCGTTCGCCGTCGACCCGGGCAGTGCCGGTATCGCCGCAGTCCCGTGCACCGTCGACTACAAGATCCAGAACCAGTGGAGCACCGGCTTCACCGCTGCCGTGACCCTCACCAACAACAGCGCCGCCAAGTCCTCGTGGTCGCTGAAGTGGTCGTACGCCGGCAACCAGAAGGTCACCAGCGGCTGGAACGCCAAGCTCAGCCAGAGCGGTGCCGCCGTCACCGCCGCCAACGAGACCTACAACGCCCAGCTGGCGACCGGTGGTTCGGTGAGCTTCGGCTTCCAGGGCAGCTACAGCGGCAGCAACGCGGTCCCGGCCACCTTCACCCTCGACGGCGTGACCTGCAACGTCGATGGCGGCCCCGGCGACCCCACGGATCCGCCGGACCCGGGCGGCCCGACCGGCCGGGTGAACAACCCCTACGAGGGCGCCAAGGTGTACGTCAACCCGGAGTGGTCCGCGAACGCCGCTGCCGAGCCGGGCGGCAGTCGGATCGCCAACGAGCCGACCGGAGTATGGCTGGACCGCATCGCCGCGATCAACGGCGCCGGCGGAAAGATGGGCCTGCGCGCCCACCTCGACGAGGCGCTGCGCCAGAAGGGCTCCGGCGAGCTGGTCGTCCAGCTGGTCATCTACAACCTGCCCGGCCGTGACTGCGCCGCCCTCGCCTCCAACGGCGAGCTCGGCCCGACGGAGATCGACCGGTACAAGACGGAGTACATCGACCCGATCAAGGCGATCCTCGCCGACTCGAAGTACTCCTCGCTGCGGATCGTCACCACCGTCGAGATCGACTCGCTGCCGAACCTCGTCACCAACACCGGCAGTCGCCCGACGGCCGTCCCGCAGTGCGACGTGATGAAGGCCAACGGCAACTACGTCAAGGGCGTCGGCTACGCGCTCAACAAGCTCGGCGACGTGCCGAACGTCTACAACTACGTCGACGCCGGGCACCACGGCTGGATCGGCTGGGACGACAACTTCGGTGCCTCCGCGACCCTGTTCAAGGAGGCGGCGTCCGCCGAGGGCGCGACCGTCAACGACGTCCACGGCTTCATCACCAACACGGCGAACTACAGCGCCCTGAAGGAGAACAACTTCACCATCAACGACAACGTGGCCGGCAAATCCGTCCGCGAGTCGAAGTGGATCGACTGGAACCGCTACGTCGACGAGCAGTCCTTCGCACAGGGCTTGCGCAACCAACTGGTCTCGGCCGGCTTCCCGTCGGACATCGGCATGCTGATCGACACCTCCCGCAACGGTTGGGGCGGCACCGCACGGCCCACCGGACCGGGCGCGACCACCACCGTCGACACCTACGTCGACGGCGGGCGATACGACCGTCGCTTCAACGCCGGCAACTGGTGCAATCAGTCCGGAGCCGGCCTCGGCGAGCGCCCGAAGGCCGCCCCGGCCGCGGGGATCGACGCGTACGTGTGGATGAAGCCGCCGGGCGAGTCCGACGGGGCGAGCAAGCAGATCCCCAACGACGAGGGCAAGGGTTTCGACCGCATGTGCGACCCGACCTACACGGGCAACCCGCGCAACAACAACAACATGTCCGGTGCCCTGCCGGACGCGCCACTGTCCGGGCACTGGTTCTCCGCGCAGTTCCGGCAGCTGATGCAGAACGCCTACCCGCCGCTGTCCTGACCCGTCCCCGCTGATCGGCTGATCCGCCGGGGTCCCGGCCCCGGCGGATTTTGCCGCACCGGCAACAGCAGTGGCCTCCTCTCGGTGCGTCGGCGCACGCTGAGCGCATCCGAGCGGGAGGCTGACCAGCATGGCGCACGACCACGACCACGACCACGTTCACCGGCCGGGCCACGGCCACCACCACGACCACACCGACATCGACTGGGCGGCGATGGCCCCGATGCTGGAATCCCAGGCCGAGCTGTTCACGTCGATGTACGAGCGAGCCCTGGCCTGGCTGGCGAAGGAGGTGACCGAACCGGGCCTGATCGTCGACGCGGGCAGCGGGCCCGGCGTCGTGTCGTGCCTGTTCGCCGAGACGTTCCCGGGCGCCCGGATCGTGGCCGTGGACGGCTCGGAGCCGCTGCTGGAGCGGGCCCGGGCACGGGCGGAGCGTCAGGGGGTGGCCGACCGCTTCGGCACGGTCGCCGGGGAACTGCCGGATGTCCTCGACGAGTTGGACTACCCGGCCGATCTGCTGTGGGCGAGCCGCACCCTCCACCACCTCGGCGACCAGCGGGCGGGGCTCGCCGCGTTCGCGGCC
>NZ_JBEXSH010000246.1:0-10557 GCF_040613555.1 Streptomyces sp. NPDC006265 | reverse complement strand
GGTCGGTGCTGGCGCCCGAGTGGCGCGCCGCACGCGCACGTGCCGCTCACAACGATCATTAAGAGACTTCTCAGACAGCGACCCTACGGTGCGAGGGGCGGCAGCTCGCCGGTAAGGTGGCCTGCACTGCCCACTTTTCACTGGGTGCTGCACTCGGGCACTCACAGCGGCAGTTGACCGTTACCTATTCGTCGAACCTCAAGACCGTCACCCTTGACGCAGTTGCGCGGGGGTCGCAGGAGGCACCGTGCTCACCGCGTTCGCCCGGGCGTTCAAGACGCCCGACCTGCGCAAGAAGCTGCTCTTCACACTCGGCATCATCGTGGTCTATCGGATCGGTACGCACATCCCGATCCCCGGCGTCGACTATCGGAACGTCCAGACCTGTATCGACAACGCCCAGGCCAACCAGGGCATCTTCGGCCTGGTCAACATGTTCAGCGGTGGCGCGCTGCTGCAGATCACGATCTTCGCGCTGGGCATCATGCCGTACATCACGGCGAGCATCATCTTGCAGCTGCTGACCGTGGTGATTCCGCGTCTGGAAGCCCTGAAGAAGGAGGGCCAGGCCGGTACGGCGAAGATCACGCAGTACACCCGTTACCTGACGATCGCTCTCGCCATTCTCCAGGGCACCGGCCTCGTCGCCACCGCCCGCAGTGGTGCTCTGTTCCAGAACTGCCCGGTGGCCAGCCAGATCGTCCCCGACCAGTCGATCTTCGTCACCATCACCATGGTCATCACGATGACCGCCGGTACGGCGGCCGTGATGTGGCTCGGTGAGCTCATCACCGACCGCGGCATCGGCAACGGCATGTCGATCCTGATGTTCATCTCGATCGCCGCCACCTTCCCGTCCGCCCTGTGGGCCATCAAGAAGCAGGGCTCCCTGGCCGGCGGCTGGATCGAGTTCGGCACGGTCATCCTGGTCGGCCTCGTCATGGTCGGCCTGGTGGTCTTCGTCGAGCAGGCCCAGCGCCGTATCCCGGTCCAGTACGCCAAGCGCATGATCGGCCGTCGTTCCTACGGCGGTACATCCACCTACATCCCGCTCAAGGTGAACCAGGCGGGCGTGATCCCCGTCATCTTCGCCTCCTCGCTGCTCTACATCCCGGCGCTGATCGCTCAGTTCGCCGGAGGCAAGTCGGGCTGGAAGACCTGGATCGAGCAACACTTCGTCAAGGGCGACCACCCGTATTACATCGCCACGTACTTCCTGCTGATCGTTTTCTTCGCGTTCTTCTATGTGGCGATCTCGTTCAACCCCGAGGAAGTCGCCGACAACATGAAGAAGTATGGTGGCTTCATCCCGGGCATCCGGGCTGGCCGACCGACCGCTGAGTACCTGAGCTACGTACTCAACCGGATCACCTGGCCGGGTTCGCTGTACTTGGGTCTGATCGCTCTCGTACCGACGATGGCGTTGGTTGGTTTCCAGGCAAACCAGAACTTCCCGTTCGGCGGGACCAGCATCCTGATCATCGTGGGTGTCGGCCTCGAGACCGTGAAGCAGATCGAGAGCCAGCTCCAGCAGCGCAATTACGAAGGGTTCCTCCGCTGATGCGTATCGTCCTCGTCGGGCCGCCGGGCGCCGGTAAGGGAACGCAGGCCGCGTTCCTGGCCAAGAACCTGTCGATCCCGCACATCTCCACGGGCGACCTGTTCCGGGCCAACATCAGCCGGCAGACGGAACTCGGCAAACTGGCGAAGTCCTACATGGACGCGGGCAACCTGGTGCCCGACGAGGTCACGATCGCGATGGCGAAGGACCGCATGGAGCAGCCGGACGCCGAGAATGGCTTCCTGCTGGACGGCTTCCCGCGCAACGTCTCGCAGGCCGAGGCGCTCGACGAGCTGCTCGAGACCGAGCGCATGCAGCTCGACGCGGTGCTGGACCTGGAGGTCCCCGAGGACGAGGTGGTCAAGCGCATCGCCGGCCGCCGCATCTGCCGTAACGACTCCTCGCACGTCTTCCACGTGACGTACAAGCAGCCGGCCAAGGACGGCGTCTGCGACGTCTGCGGCGGCGAGCTGTACCAGCGGGACGACGACTCCGAGGAGACGGTCCGTACGCGGCTGGAGGTCTACCACACCCAGACCGAGCCGATCATCGACTACTACAAGGCCCAGGGCCTGGTGGTCACGATCTCCGCGCTCGGCAAGGTGGAGGACGTCACGACGCGCGCCATGGAGGCGCTGAAGCGTGGCGAGGACGACAAGTAGTCGTCCGTGCACAGCTCTACGGCCGCGGTTCCCCTCGGGGGCCGCGGCTGCTGTGTGGGCGGGGTCCGGCGCGCGGCCCCGTATCGTTGAAGGCGTTCATCGTCGCCGAAGGTCCAGAAAGGCCGTAGCTCCCATGGTGCAGATCAAGAGCCCCGAGCAGATCGCCAAGATGCGTGAGGCGGGGCTGGTCGTCGCGGCCATTCACGCGGCGACCGGTGAGGCCGCGGTGCCCGGGGCTACGACGAGGGATCTGGACCAGGTCGCCCGCAAGGTCCTCGCCGAGCACAACGCCAAGCCGAACTTCCTCGGCTACGGCGGCTTCCCGGCGACGATCTGCACTTCGGTGAACGAGGTCGTCGTCCACGGCATCCCGTCCGACGACGTCGTCCTCAAGGACGGGGACGTCATCTCCATCGACTGCGGCGCGATCATCGACGGCTGGCACGGCGACGCCGCGTTCACGGCCTTCGTGGGGTCCGGTCACTCCCCCGAGCTGATCGAGCTCTCCCGGGTGACCGAGGAGTCGATGTGGGCAGGCATCGCCGCCATGAAGCAGGGCAACCGCCTGGTCGACGTCTCCCGGGCCATCGAGACGTACATCCGCCGCCAGCCCAAGCCCGGCGGCGGCAAGTACGGGATCATCGAGGACTACGGCGGCCACGGCATCGGCACCGAGATGCACATGGACCCGCACCTGCTCAACTACGTCGAGCGGCGGCGCGGCAAGGGGCCGAAGCTGGTGCCCGGCTTCTGCCTCGCCATCGAGCCGATGGTGTCCCTGGGGACGCCGAAGACGGAGGTCCTCCAGGACGACTGGACCGTCATCACGACGGACGGTACGTGGTCGTCGCACTGGGAGCACTCCGTCGCTCTGACGGAGGAAGGCCCGCTGGTGCTCACGTCTCCCGACGGGGGGAAGGCGAAGCTCGCCGAGCTGGGGATCGTCGCCGCGCCTGATCCGCTGGGCTGAGTGACGTCAGGGGTGGGTGGTCCTGCCGGGTGGCGACCGCGGGCGCGTGGGGCTGGTCGCGCAGTTCCCCGCGCCCCTTTCGGGGCGCTTAGAGGTCTGCCCGCTGGGGCAGACTTCCTCGATTCGTGTTTCCGAGGGCCCTGACGTAGACTGACTCCTCGGCTCTTGTGTACCCGCATGTCTGCATGCGTTCGCACGGAGTCGACCAAGGTAGTCGATTCGAAGGGCGAAGCGTGGCCAAGAAGCAAGGTGCCATCGAGATCGAGGGCACTGTCGTCGAGTCTCTTCCGAACGCCATGTTCAAGGTCGAGCTCCAGAACGGCCACCAGGTCCTGGCACACATCAGCGGCAAGATGCGCATGCACTACATCCGCATCCTCCCTGACGACCGGGTCGTGGTGGAGCTGTCTCCGTACGACCTGACGCGTGGCCGGATCGTCTACCGCTACAAGTAGATCTTGCCTGCGCCCCGGCTTCCGGGGTGGTGGCACTGACCCGGAGAACCTCACCCATGAAGGTCAAGCCGAGCGTCAAGAAGATCTGCGACAAGTGCAGGGTGATCCGCCGTCACGGTCGGGTCATGGTCATCTGCGACAACCCGCGCCACAAGCAGCGCCAGGGCTGACGCACGACCGATCCCTCTGCATTCCTCGCAGGGATTCGCGCGACGCAAGCTGAATATGTTCATACGCAGGACCCAGACCCCCGGGTCTGACACCCCCGGTCGGAGGCCGGGGACCCAGTTCGTACCTGGTACGGCGACTGGGAGTCGGTTCTGTGGAAGACCTCCGTCAAGCAACTGGAGCCATTGAATGGCACGCGTTTCCGGTGTTGACATCCCGCGCGAAAAGCGCGTGGAGATCGCCCTCACCTACGTGTTCGGCATCGGCCGGACCCTCTCGCAGCAGACGCTGGCCGCCACCGGCGTCGACCCGAACACCCGCGTTCGCGACCTCTCCGAGGAGCAGCTCGTCGCGATCCGCGAGTACGTCGACAACAACATCAAGACCGAGGGTGACCTCCGTCGCGAGGTTCAGGCCGACATCCGCCGCAAGGTCGAGATCGGTACCTACCAGGGTCTGCGTCACCGTCGCGGCCTGCCCGTTCGCGGTCAGCGCACCAGCACGAACGCCCGTACCCGCAAGGGCCCGCGTCGCGCCATCGCCGGCAAGAAGAAGCCGGGCAAGAAGTAGTCCACAGCGGACGCCTGTCCACGGTCTTCGCTGTAGGACCGACCACCTCCCGTAGGAGTTATAGATGCCCCCCAAGGGTCGTCAGGGCGCTGCCAAGAAGGTGCGCCGCAAGGAAAAGAAGAACGTCGCTCACGGCCACGCGCACATCAAGAGCACGTTCAACAACACCATCGTCTCGATCACGGACCCGTCCGGCAACGTGATCTCCTGGGCCTCCGCCGGCCACGTCGGCTTCAAGGGTTCCCGGAAGTCCACGCCGTTCGCCGCGCAGATGGCCGCCGAGTCGGCTGCCCGCCGCGCCCAGGAGCACGGCATGCGCAAGGTCGACGTCTTCGTCAAGGGCCCGGGCTCCGGTCGTGAGACCGCGATCCGCTCCCTGCAGGCGACCGGCCTCGAGGTCGGCTCGATCCAGGACGTCACGCCGACCCCGCACAACGGCTGCCGTCCGCCGAAGCGCCGCCGCGTCTGACCCCTCGGGGCGGGTGCACGGCCGCTTGTCGGTCTGAGGTTTTCGGGCGGTATGGCTCTTCGGGGCCATATCGCCCGTACCCTTGTAACTGCAACACATATCGGGCTGCCGCCCGGTGGCAAGGGCATCAAATAGTGGGTGCCCCTGACTGAAGGACTCACCACATGCTGATCGCTCAGCGTCCCTCGTTGACCGAAGAGGTCGTCGACGAATTCCGCTCCCGGTTCGTGATCGAGCCGCTGGAGCCGGGCTTCGGTTACACCCTCGGCAACTCCCTGCGCCGGACCCTCCTCTCCTCGATCCCGGGTGCGGCGGTCACGTCCATCCGCATCGACGGCGTGCTGCACGAGTTCACCACCGTGCCGGGCGTCAAGGAGGACGTCACCGACCTGATCCTCAACATCAAGCAGCTGGTCGTCTCCTCGGAGCACGACGAGCCGGTTGTGATGTACCTGCGCAAGCAGGGCCCGGGTCTGGTCACCGCCGCCGACATCGCGCCCCCGGCCGGTGTCGAGGTGCACAACCCGGACCTGGTCCTCGCCACGCTCAACGGCAAGGGCAAGCTGGAGATGGAGCTCACGGTCGAGCGTGGCCGCGGTTACGTCTCCGCCGTGCAGAACAAGCAGGTCGGTCAGGAGATCGGGCGCATCCCGGTCGACTCGATCTACTCGCCGGTTCTCAAGGTCACGTACAAGGTCGAGGCCACGCGTGTCGAGCAGCGGACCGACTTCGACAAGCTGATCGTCGACGTCGAGACCAAGCAGGCCATGCGCCCGCGTGACGCCATGGCGTCCGCCGGCAAGACCCTGGTCGAGCTGTTCGGTCTCGCCCGCGAGCTCAACATCGACGCCGAGGGCATCGACATGGGCCCGTCCCCCACGGACGCCGCCCTGGCCGCCGATCTGGCGCTGCCGATCGAGGAGCTGGAGCTCACCGTTCGGTCGTACAACTGCCTCAAGCGCGAGGGCATCCACTCCGTGGGTGAGCTCGTGGCCCGTTCCGAGGCGGACCTGCTCGACATCCGCAACTTCGGTGCGAAGTCGATCGACGAGGTCAAGGCGAAGCTGGCCGGCATGGGTCTCGCGCTCAAGGACTCGCCTCCCGGGTTCGACCCGACCGCTGCCGCCGACGCCTTCGGTGCGGACGACGACGCGGACGCCGGGTTCGTGGAGACCGAGCAGTACTGAGAGCTCGGGCCTCCCGGTCCGTACTCGGGTGCGGGTGCGCTGTGCTTGATCGCGCAGTTCCCCGCGCCCCTTCCGGACGACAACCAACCCCTTCGGGCTTGTCGTCCGGATCTCTGACAGACGACCGTCTGCTCAGATACTGACCCCGGTACCTGATACGGCCGGGGCAGACACCTAGGAGAAGTTCCATGCCGAAGCCCACCAAGGGTGCCCGTATGGGCGGCAGCGCCGCGCACGAGAAGCTGCTCCTCGCGAACCTCGCGAAGGCGCTCTTCGAGCACGGCCGCATCACCACCACCGAGGCGAAGGCGCGCAAGCTGCGTCCGTACGCCGAGCGTCTGGTCACCAAGGCGAAGAAGGGCGACCTTCACAACCGCCGTCAGGTGCTCCAGGTCATCACGGACAAGAGCATCGTGCACACGCTCTTCACCGAGATCGGCCCGCGCTACGAGAACCGTCCGGGTGGCTACACCCGCATCACCAAGATCGGTAACCGCCGTGGCGACAACGCGCCCATGGCCGTCATCGAGCTGGTCGAGGCGCTGACGGTGGCGCAGGAGGCTACGGGCGAGGCCGAGGCCGCGACCAAGCGCGCCGCCAAGGACACCGAGGCTGCTGAGGCTCAGGTCGACACGACCAAGGCCGAGGACGCCGAGGAGTCCAAGGACGCGTAAGCGTTCTGCCGGGGCCTGTACGTCTGCGGCTGCGGGTTCGTGGTGGCTTGTCGCGCAGTTCCCCGCGCCCCTGCAAGGGCGTTGCGGGTCCGTTCCTTCACAGGAACGGACCCGCTTTTGTGTTCTGAGAGGATCTGTACGTGAGTGACGAAGTAGTGGCCGGCCACGTCCGGGTCCGGCTCGATCTGTCGTACGACGGGAGCGAGTTCTCCGGGTGGGCCAAGCAGGCCGGGGGGCGGCGGACCGTGCAGGGGGAGATCGAGGACGCCCTGCGGACCGTGACGCGGTCGCGGGAGACGTACGAGCTGACCGTCGCGGGGCGTACCGATGCCGGCGTGCACGCGCGGGGGCAGGTCGCGCACGTCGATCTGCCGCGCGAGGTGTGGGCCGAGCACCATCAGAAGCTGCTCAAGCGGCTCGCCGGCCGGCTGCCCCGGGACGTACGGGTCTGGGCCCTCAGGGAGGCTCCCAGCGGCTTCAACGCCCGCTTCTCGGCGGTCTGGAGGCGCTACGCGTACCGCGTGACCGACAATCCCGGGGGCGTGGACCCGCTGCTGCGCAGTCATGTGCTGTGGCACGACTGGCCCCTGGACGTGGCGGCCATGAACGAGGCCGCCCGAGGACTGCTGGGCGAGCACGACTTCGCGGCCTACTGCAAGAAGCGGGAGGGGGCGACCACCATCCGCACGCTCCAGGAGCTCAGCCTGGTGCGGGGCGAGGACGGGATCATCACCGCCACCGTGCGGGCCGACGCCTTCTGCCACAACATGGTGCGCTCGCTCATCGGGGCGCTGCTGTTCGTCGGGGACGGGCACCGGCCCGCCGACTGGCCGGGGAAGGTGCTGGCGGCGGGTGTGCGGGACTCGGCCGTGCACGTCGTACGGCCGCACGGGCTGACGCTGGAGGAGGTCGGCTACCCGGCCGACGAACTGCTCGCCGCACGCAGCAAGGAGGCGCGGAACAAGCGGTCGTTGCCGTCGGCCGGCTGCTGCTGACGTCCGGTCACCCGTCGGCCGCGGCCGAGGCCTGGGCTTCGCCGCGGCGGCGGATCTGGTTGAACGTGAACTGGGCCAGGTCGTCCCCGGTCTTGAAGACCGCGGTGTCCTTGGGCGTCACGTCCTTGCCGTTGGTGAAGCCGGCGTTGGTGAAGTAGGCGTAGCGGCCGTAGGAGTTGCTCGTCGTGCGACAGAAGCCGGACTCGCAGAAGGGCTTCACGCCGCCGCCGGACAGCGACTTGACGAAGCTCTTCTTGGTGCTCTGGCCCTTGGCCTTGGCGGCCTGGGCCTCGGTGTCGAAGACGGCCACGCCGACCGTCACCGCCATGTCGTCCTTGACGTAGGTCACGCGTATCAGGCGGGTGCAGTCGTTCCCGGTGAGGATCTTGGGGAGGGTGCCGCCGGCCGCCGAGCCGCAGCTCCTGGTGTCGGCCGTCGGGCCCTTCTTGTAGACCGTCTCGCCCATGGTGAGCTGGGTGCCCGGGAAGAGGGTGGCCGGGCTGAGCGGGGCCTTGTCCTTCTTCGCGCTGGCGATGAAGTCCTTCGGGTCCAGCGGGGGAGGGGCGCTGGTCGGGGCGAACGACGGGGCCGAGGCGGTCTGGCTCGGGATGTCGGCCGACGGCAGGGAGGCCGGGTTCCCCTTGGTGTCGCCGCCCGCCGAGACGACGGCCACGGCGACGGCGGTGCCGATCGCGACCGTGGCCAGCGCGCCGCCGCCGATCAGGAGCACCCGGCGTCGCTTGTTGCGGGCCTCGGAGGCTTCAGCGAGCGCCGCCCAGTCCGGCGACGGGCCGCCCCCGCTGTTCCAGGGCTGCTGCGACTGCGGTTTCCAGGGATCCCACTGGGACTGAGGTCCCCCCTGCTGCCCAAAGCTCATGGGCCGCATCTTAGACGGGACATGGGGTGTGCTGGTCCGCACGGATCGGCCCTCCAGCCCTTAGCGTTCCTTCCATGCGCACGGGCAAAGGCGACATCTGCGGGTGGTTGGGGCGACTGCTGCCGGCCGTGCTGCTGCTGGGGTGCCTGCTGTCGTGGCCGGGTCTCACGGCCGGGGTGTGGCCGTCCGTCGTGGTGGGGGTGCTGGGGGCGTCCCGTCGTCCGCGCGGTGGTGGATCCTTGGTGCGCTGGTGTGCCGCGGTCGCCGTCGACGTGGCGCTCTCGTCGGTGTTTCCGTTCGCGAGGCCGGTGCGGCGCCGGACGCTGCGGAGGGCCGTCACGCTCTGTGCCCTCCTGTACGCTTCGGTGACCGGGCGGCTGCGGTGATACCGCGTTTTGACCCTTGTGGTGTACCCCGGTATTCTGCTTGTTCGTTGTGTATTGGCTTGCTCATTCTCACGGGACGGGCCCTTACACCGGTCCACCGGGCCGATGACCAGCGACCCCACGTACGCGGTATGCGTCGCCGCAGTGCGGTCCAGGCTGTCGTGATCGTTTCGGTGACCAGTTATGGACCATTCACTCGAAGCGAAGGCTACGAACCGTGCGTACGTACAGCCCCAAGCCCGGCGATGTGACGCGCCAGTGGCACGTCATCGACGCCCAGGACGTTGTCCTGGGTCGTCTCGCCACCACTGCCGCGACGCTCCTCCGGGGCAAGCACAAGCCGATCTACGCCCCCCACGTCGACGCTGGTGACTTCGTCATCATCATCAACGCGGACAAGGTGCACCTGTCCGGCAACAAGCGGACCCAGAAGATGGCGTACCGCCACTCCGGCTACCCGGGTGGTCTGCGCTCCGTCCGTTACGACGAGCTGCTCGACAAGAACCCCGAGAAGGCTGTCGAGAAGGCCGTCAAGGGCATGCTCCCCAAGAACACGCTGGGCCGTCAGATGCTCTCGAAGCTGAAGGTCTACAAGGGTGACCAGCACCCGCACGGCGCGCAGCAGCCGCAGCCGTACGAGATCACCCAGGTCGCGCAGTAAGTCCGGCCACCCCCTAAGCCTGAAGAGAATCTGAGGAGAATCGTGGCCGAGACCACTGCCGAGCAGCCGCTCGAAGAAGTCGACATCGACAGCTACACCACCGAGTCCGAGGTCCCCGTCGAGGGTGAGTACACCTCGGAGTCCATGGCCTCCCGCTTCGGCGAGCCCCAGCCGGCCGCCGGCCTGGGCCGTCGTAAGAACGCCATCGCCCGCGTCCGGATCGTCCCGGGCACCGGCAAGTGGAAGATCAACGGTCGCACCCTCGAGGACTACTTCCCGAACAAGGTGCACCAGCAGGAAGTCAACGAGCCCTTCAAGGTGCTCGAGCTCGACGACCGCTACGACGTCGTCGCCCGCATCTCCGGTGGCGGTGTCTCCGGCCAGGCCGGTGCGCTCCGTCTCGGTGTCGCCCGTGCGCTGAACGAGGCGGACGTCGACAACAACCGTGGCCCGCTGAAGAAGGCCGGCTTCCTCAAGCGCGACGACCGTGCGGTCGAGCGCAAGAAGGCCGGTCTGAAGAAGGCCCGCAAGGCTCCGCAGTACAGCAAGCGCTAATCGCGACGCCCGTCCTTGCGACTGGCTTCGCAACGATCGCCCCGGCGGCACGGATGTGCTGCCGGGGCGGTTCGTTTACACAACCCCTACAGCCCCCGGACAGTCTCAGGGGGTGTACTCGGGGATGTGAGCCGCATTCTCTTCAGCAATTCGGAGGACACCACTGTGGGACGACTCTTCGGCACGGACGGCGTGCGTGGTGTGGCCAACGCGGATCTGACGGCGGAGATGGCCCTGGGCCTCTCCGTGGCCGCGGCACACGTACTGGCCGAGGCGGGCACGTTCGAGGGACACCGGCCGAGGGCCGTGGTCGGGCGGCGGCTCGGTCAGCAGGGGGTTGGCCATGAGGTAGATCTGGCCGACGGAC
>NZ_JBEXSH010000245.1:0-10564 GCF_040613555.1 Streptomyces sp. NPDC006265 | reverse complement strand
GGCCGTCGAGGAGACCGGCGGCGGCGAGGACGTAGACGCCGGTGCAGATGGAGGCGAGCCGGGTGCCGGGGCGGATCCGGGCGAGGGCGGCGGCCGTGGCGTTCACCGTGTGGGCGCTGACCGCCCGCCCGTGGGTGGAGCCGCCGTCCGACACGACTCCACCCCTCACCGGCTGGTGACCCCGCGACGGGAGCCGGTCTAGCCGAGCGCCTGCTGCAGGTCCTCCAGCAGGTCCTCGGCGTTCTCGATGCCGACCGACAGGCGCACCAGGTCGGCGGGGACCTCCAGGGCCGAACCGGCCACGGAGGCGTGCGTCATGCGGCCGGGGTGCTCGATCAGCGACTCGACACCGCCCAGGGACTCGCCCAGCGTGAAGATCTTCGCCCGGTTGCACACCTCGACGGCCGCCTCCTCGCCGCCCGCGACGCGGAAGGAGACCATGCCGCCGAACGACTTCATCTGCTTGGCGGCGACCTCGTGACCGGGGTGCTCCGGCAGGCCCGGGTACAGCACGCTCGTCACGCGCGCGTGCCGCGTGAGCATGTCGGCCACCTTGACGGCGTTCTCGCTGTGCCGGTCCATGCGCACGGAGAGGGTCTTGGTGCCGCGCAGCACCAGCCAGGAGTCGAAGGGCCCGGCGACCGCGCCCATCGCGTTCTGGTGGAAGGCCAGTTCCTCGCCCAGGCCGGCGTCACCGGTGACCAGGGCGCCGCCGACGACGTCGGAGTGGCCGCCCATGTACTTGGTCAGCGAGTGCACGACGACGTCCGCGCCCAGCGACAGCGGCTGCTGGAGGTAGGGCGTGGCGAAGGTGTTGTCGACGACGAGGCGGGCGCCCGCGTTCCGGGCGACCTGCGCGACGGCGGCGATGTCGGTGATGCCGAGCAGCGGGTTGGAGGGGGTCTCCACCCAGACGACCTTGGTCTTCGGGGTGAGGGCGGCCCGCACGGCGGCCGGGTCGCTGGTGTCGGCGACCGACCACTCCACGCCCCAGCGGGCGACGACCTTGGCGAACAGACGGAACGTGCCGCCGTACGCGTCGTTCGGGATGACCACGTGGTCCCCGGGGCCGAGCAGCGTACGCAGCAGGCAGTCCTCGGCCGCCAGCCCGGACGCGAACGCGAGCCCGCGGCGGCCGCCCTCCAGGGCGGCGAGGTTCTCCTCCAGCGCGGTCCTGGTGGGATTGGCGCTGCGGCTGTACTCGTAGCCGCCGCGCAGTCCGCCGACGCCGTCCTGCTTGTAGGTCGAGACCTGGTAGATCGGCGGGACGACCGCGCCCGTCAGGGGGTCGGCGGTGTTGCCCGCGTGGATCGCGAGCGTCTCGAAGTGCTGACTGATGTGCCTGTCGCTCATGGGCACCGAGGGTAGTGCGCCGACGCGAAGCGTGCCGGGGGACGGGGCGAGCCGGGGTTTTCCACAGGTTCCGGGAGCAGGTTGGCCAATTGTCGGCGCGGTCTGGTTCGCTTGTTGCATGGAGATTCTCTGGGTCCTGATCGCGCTGGTCATGCTGGGCTTCGTGCTGCTCCCCTTCCTGCGGCGCAGGCGCGGTGGTGCGATAGGGCTGGTCTCGCCCGACCACCCGGACGCGGCGGACCCGGCGAACTACGGCTTCGTCCTGGAGGAGGAGCTCGACATCCGCATGCCCGGCCCCGACCAGGACCTGCTGGATGTGCTGGACGTGGTGCAGCGCACGCAGGACTACCGCGCCGCGCAGCAGCTCCTGGCGGGCACGGAGACGGAGGGCGAGCGGCGCTGGCAGCGCGTGCAGGCCTTCGCGGGCGCGGCCTCGCTGGAGCTCTCGCGGCGGCCCGGCGGGGTGAGCGAGGCGCCGGGCGGGCAATGGCTGCGCGTGTGGCGGGCCGAGGCACCCAAGGACGCGGGCGGTGCGGCGGTGCACGCCGAGTTCCTGGTGCAGCAGGCGTGGCGGACGGCGACGCCGGGCACGGATGAGTTCCGGATCATCATGGAGGAGGCGAGGACGGCGTGCGGTGACGCGGCGCTGCTCGCCCCCGGTGATCCGATCCCGTACATCGTGGAGCTGTCGGTGGCCCGCGGGCTCGGCTACTCCCAGAAGGACTTCGAGCAGGTCTGGCTGAAGATCCTGGACCGCGCCCCGGCCCACATGGGGGCGCACCTGGCCGCGCTGCACTACTGGTGCGAGAAGTGGAACGGCTCCCGTGCCGAGGCCTACGCGTTCGCCGAAGCCGCAGCGGCCCGCGCGCCCAAGGGCTCCCTCCTCTCGGCGATGCCCCTCTTCGCGGTCTTCGAGCACCTCCCCGAGGTGACCCTGGTGGCGAACTTCTGGCAGAGCGAGGTCGTCACGAAGGCGGTGCACGGCGCGCTGCACGCGGTGCACTCGGCCCGCGCCGACGACCCGATGCTGGCGCATGTGCGGCACATGCTGGTCTTCTTCCTGGTCCGCGGCGAGCGCTGGTCGGAGGCCATGAACCAGCTGATACACATCGACGGCCACGTGGGCGCCCTGCCCTGGACCCTGTCGGCCGACCCGGCGGCGGAGTTCGCGGTGTACCGGGCGCTGGCGGTGGCGGGCTACGAGGCGAACGGCGGCAGCCCGGCGAGCCTGCCGCACTGAGCCCCGCCCGGACCCGCCGGAATTCCGGGTGGTGGCGGCGCGTTGTGGAGGGCGTCGCCCCGATTGGAGACCGCATGTTCCTGCACAGTCGTACGCCCCAGCTGCCGACCGCCGAGCAGGCGCTGCCCGGGCGCCCGGAGCCGGCGTTCACGGTCCCCGACCGCCACACCGTCCTCGGCACCCCGCTGCTCGGCCCCTACCCCGAGGGCCTGGAGACCGCCGACTTCGGCCTGGGCTGCTTCTGGGGCGCCGAGCGCACGTTCTGGCAGCTCCCCGCCGGAGTCTGGACGACCCTCGTCGGCTACCAGGGCGGCCACACCGAGAACCCCACGTACGACGAGGTCTGCTCGGGCCTGACCGGCCACACCGAGGTCGTGCGGGTGGTATTCGACCCGGAGCAGATCTCGTACGAGCGCCTTTTGAAGACGTTCTGGGAGTCCCACGATCCCACGCAGGGCTTCCGTCAGGGCAACGACGCGGGCACGCAGTACCGCTCGGCGATCTACACCCACACCCCCGCCCAGGAGGCCACCGCCAAGTCCTCCCGCGAGGCGTACCAGAAGGTCCTGACGTCCTCCGGCTACGGCGCCGTCACCACGGAGATCGTCACGACCGAGGGCCGCCCCTTCTACCCTGCGGAGGGCTACCACCAGCAGTACCTGGACAAGAACCCCGCGGGCTACTGCGGCATCGGCGGGACGGGAGTGTCCTGCCCGGTCGGCGTGGGGAGGGCCGGTGGCTGATCCTTCGAGCTTCGGCGGGGGCTGGATCTTCGAGGAGGGTCTGCGGCCGTTCTGCGAGACCATCGCGGAGTTGTCGGGCTACGAGTTCGACGATCTGGACTGGCAGGCCGTCGGCAACGCCCTGCCCCACACCGACGTCGAGAAGCCCGACGGCTGGTACGACTACCCGCTCTCGGGCAGGGTGCCGCTGACCCTGCTGGTCGCGGACGACCCCGGCTCGTCCGTGGTCTTCGTGCGGGTCACGGGCAACCCCGACGACCGCACGCGGGCACAGATCGAAGCGGCCCTGCACATCTTCAGCATGTACACCGTGCGCTGACGGTTCGTTCCCGAGGTAAGGGGCTGCTCCGGGCGCCCGGTCAGCCCTTAGGGTGCCTGCGTGACTGCGCCCCTGAGTTCCGACAGGTCCCGTGCCGCGCTGCGGATATCCGCGCGGGTTTCCGCCGAGTTGCTGCTGGTGTTCGCCATGTCCGCCGTGGCGTTGTGGTTGCTGGGCCGGATGTGGTCCGTGGTGTGGCCGCTGGTGGTAGGACTGCTGCTGACCACACTGACCTGGCCCGCGGCCCGGTTCCTGCGCCGGCGCGGGTGGCCGCCCGCGCCGGCCGCGTCGGTCGTGACCGTGCTGTTCCTGCTGGTCGCCGTCGGCGTGGTGGCGCTGATCGCCGTGCCGGTGGCGTCCCAGTCCGGGGAGCTGACGGACGGTGTCGTGGAGGGCATCCAGCGGCTGCGCGAGTGGGCGGCCGGGCCGCCGCTGAACATCGGGGACGCGCAGATCAACAAGGCCTTCGACAGCGCGGTCTCCCGCGCCCAGGAAGGCGTCGGCAGCATGGTGGGCGCTGTCGTCACGGGCGTGAGCACCGTGGTGAACGGCGTCGTCACCGCCGTCCTCGCGCTCTTCCTGATGTTCTTCTTCCTCAAGGACGGCCCGCGGTTCCTGCCGTGGCTGTCCCGTCAGCTGCCCGGCCGGCTCGCCACCGACGTCCCTGCCGTGTTCGACCGTGGCTGGGACACCCTGGGCGCCTTCGTGCGGTCCCAGGCGGCCGTCGGTCTGCTCGACGCCGTCCTGATCGGCCTGGGCCTGTGGATCCTGGGTGTCCCGCTGGTGCTGCCGCTGGCGGTGCTGACCTTCGTCTCGGCGTTCGTGCCGATCATCGGCGCCCTGTTCGCCGGCTTCGTCGCGGTGCTCATCGCGCTCGTGTCGAACGGTTTGACGGACGCGCTGATCGTGCTGGCCATCATCGTCGTGGTGCAGCAGCTCGAGGGCAATGTCTTCCAGCCCATGATCCAGAGCCGCGGGCTCGGCCTGCACGCGGCCGTGGTGCTGCTGGCGGTGACCCTGGGCGGCAGCCTGGCCGGCATCGTGGGCAGCCTGCTCGCCGTGCCCGTCGCGGCGCTGATCGCGGTGGTCTGGAACTACGTGCGCGAGCAGCTCGTCGATCCGGCGGGCGAGGCGGGCACCGACGAGGAGAGGGCCGACGGACCGGGGACCGACGAGCCTGACTCCGGAGCCGCCGTCCCGTCGTAGCGGCACCGCCGCAGGGCTTCGCGGGCGGCATCCGACGCGCGAACGGCCCCGCTCGGGTCGCGGGGCCTCTCCTCGCTTGCGAGTCTGCAGGCGGAGAGGAGAGCCACCACATGATTCCTGTCACCGCGTCACCGGTGCGCCTGGAGGCGTCCGTCGATCCCCGCCTGTCCCGCTGGATGTGGCTGGTGAAGTGGCTGCTCGCCATCCCGCACTACATCGTGCTGGTGTTCCTGTGGATCGGGTTCGTCGTCGTCACCGTGATCGCCTTCTTCGCGATCCTGTTCACCGCCCGCTACCCGCGGCCCCTCTTCGACTACAACGTCGGCGTGCTGCGCTGGAACTGGCGGGTCGGCTACTACGCGCACACCGCCCTCGGCACCGACCGGTACCCGCCCTTCACCCTCGCCGACGTGCCCGACTACCCGGCGCACTTCGACGTCGTCTACCCCGAGCGACTGTCCCGCGGGCTGGTCCTGGTGAAGTGGTGGCTGCTGGCCATCCCGCAGTACATCGTGGTCGCGATGTTCGCCGGGAGCGGCTGGGGCGGCGGGGACGACTGGCGGGGCGGTGGGCTGCTGCCCTTCCTCTCTCTGGTCGCCGTCGTCATCCTGCTCTTCACCGCCCGCTACCCGCGGCACCTCTTCGACTTCCTGATCGGCCTCGCCCGCTGGACGGCCCGCGTGACGGCCTACGCCGCGCTGCTGACGGACCAGTACCCGCCGTTCCGGCTCGACCAGGGCGGGCAGGAGCCCCCGCCGGCGTCGCCCCCGGCATCGCCCCCGGTCTCCCCGCTGACCAAGCCCTGACCCCGCGAAGGGCGCAATCCGCAGCGGAAGCGATTCCTCCCGCCCTACGCTCCCTCGCATGGTTCTCAGACGAGCGTTACAGCTGATCATGGTCATCGCCCTGGCCCTCGCGGGGGCGGTCCAGGGCGGAGTGAGCACGGCACGGGCCGAGGAGAACGGGACGTCGACCGGGCGGCAACTGCTGTTCTACAACCACGCCTACGGTGTGCTCGACCGGCAGACCGCGGACGCCGTCGAGCACTCCTCGTACCTGCGGGACTTCGCCAACTTCCAGGTCCGCACCACCACCGGTTCCGGCGGGCAGACCTGGACCGGCCGCTATCTGATGGGACGCGAGACCTACTTCGAGCTGTTCGGGGTGGGCGACGTGCCCGGCAAGGACGGCACCCTCGGCTCCGCCGGCCTGGGCGTGTCCACCGAGCGCGCCGGTGACCTGCCCACGGTGATCGAGCGGCTGCACACGGCCGGGATCAGCGACCCGGTCGAGTTCCGGCAGACGCGCGACTTCGGCGACGGCGTCCCCGTGCTCTGGTTCGACGCGGTCTTCACCACCGATGAGTACGACTTCTTCGGCGCCTGGGGGATGGAGTACCGGCCGGAGTACTTCGCCGACCCGCGCAGCAACACCGAGCCCGCCTCCCACCCCGGTGACGTGGGCCGGGAGCGCTACCTGCCCGACGCCTACCGCGACCACCTGATGCGGGACGTGACCGGCATCCGGCTCGCGGTGACCGCACGGGACCTCGCCAACACGGTGCCGCTGCTGAAGGCCGGCGGTTTCGCGGTCCGGCCCCTGCCGGGCGGGGGCGCCGTCGCGAAGGGCGGCGGCACCACGATCCGCTTCGACTCCGTGCCCCTGGACCAGGTGGGTCTCCGCCAGATCGAGATGTCGCTGAACCAGCCGGTGTCCTACCGGCACGTGGAGCGGATCGGCCACTCGGCCCTGGTGGTCGGGCCGGGCCCCCGCGCGGTGTGGACCTTCGAGGAGCAGGACCGGTCGAACGCCGGGCAGGACCAGGACCGGTCGAACGCCGGTCAGGCCCAGGACCGGCCGAGCGCCGAGTAGGACAGGGGCTCAGCCCAGCCGCTCCGCCAGGAACTCCGCCCAGGTCCGCTTCCCCTCCTCCGCCCCGGCCGTCGCCAGGTTCGCCCCGGCCCGGTACGCCCGCCCCGGCTTCCCGGGGATGCGCACCGGCAGCATGCGGCGGCGCCTGCCGGTCAGGCGGAGGTAGGGGCGGGCCAGGGCGGCGAGGTCGTAGAAATGCGGTCCGGCCAGGTCCGGGACCAGGCCGGACGGGACACCGAGGGTCAGTTCCACGAGGCGGGCGGCGACCTCGCGCGAGTCGACCGGCTGGAGCCGCATGCCGCCCGGGACCGGGAACAGCGGCATCTTCGCCATCTTCTCGACCATGGTCAGCGCGAGGTCGTGGAACTGGGCCGCGCGCAGGATCGTCCACGGGATGCCCGAGTCGGTGACGGCCCGCTCCGACTCCAGTTTGGTCCGCATCCAGGCCAGCGGGACCCGGTCCGCGCCGATGACCGAGACGTAGACCAGGTGCCGTACACCGGCCCCGGACGCGGCGCGGACCAGGGCGCGGGTCGCCCGGTCGTCGCCCTTGGGGCCGCCCGCCAGGTGCAGCACGGTCTCCACCCCGTCGACGGCGGCCTCGACGCCCTCGTCCTTCAGCAGGTCGCCGGTGACGTGGCCGATGCCGTCCGTGGCGGGGCGGGCGTGCCGGGTGAGGATCCGCACCTCGTGTCCGGACGCGCGCAGGAGCGGGACGACGTGGGCGCCGAGGGTGCCCGTGCCGCCGGTGACCAGGATCGGTGCTGTCATGACTGCTCCCCGGTTCTTCGTCAGGTGATGTCGCCTTCGCCGGTATGACGCGCGGCGGCACGACGATGTGACGAGCCGGGGTGCGGACGGCTCAGCCGCCGCTGCCGTAGGGCCTCGTGATGATCTCCAGGCGGTGGCCGTCGGGGTCGTCGAAGTAGGCCCCGCGGCCGCCGTCGTTGTGGTTGATCTCGCCGGGGCGGCTGTGGAACGGGTCCGCCCAGTACGTCAGGCCGGCCTGCCGGATGCGGTCGAAGATCTCGTCGAACTCGTCCTCCGAGACGAGGAAGGCGTAGTGCTGGGGCGTGATGGCGCCGGGGCTGTCCATGAAGTCCAGCGTCACGCCGTTGGAGATCTCGACCGGGAGGAACGGGCCGTAGGGCGGGCTGACGTCGAGCCCCAGGAGGTCGGCGAGGAACCGGGCCGAGGCGCGCTTGTCGTGGGCGACGACGATGGTGTGGTTCAGCTGCACGGTCATGGTGGCCTCCCCTGACATACGTGGCGGACCCCTCTGGTGCACTCCCCCACGTGTACCCCGCGCGCACCCCGTCGTGCATCACGAGCGCCCTGAGGGCACCGGCGCGCGGCCGGGGCCCTCAGGGCTGTGTCACGGGGGTGCGGGGTCAGATCGTCGCCGTGTCGATCACGAACCGGTAGCGCACGTCGCTGGCCTGGACCCGCTCGTACGCCTCGTTGATCTGGTCGCCGCGGATCAGCTCGATCTCGGAGCCGAGGCCGTGCTCGGCGCAGAAGTCCAGCATCTCCTGGGTCTCCGCGATGCCGCCGATCATGGAACCGGCGAGGGTCTTGCCGCCGCCGATCACCGAGAAGAGGTTGAGGGAGACGGGCTCCTCGGGGGCGCCGACGTTGGCCAGCGTGCCCTCTGTCTTCAGCAGGGACAGGTAGGAGTTGAAGTCCAGCGGGGCGGACACCGTGGACACGATCAGGTCGAACGTGCCGGCCAGCTCCTCGAAGGTCTTCGGGTCGCTGGTTGCGTAGTAGTGGTCCGCGCCCAGCCGCAGGCCGTCCTCCTGCTTGCGCAGGGACTGCGACAGCACGGTCACCTCGGCACCGAGGGCGTGGGCGATCTTGACGCCCATGTGGCCGAGGCCGCCCAGGCCGACGATCGCGACCTTCTTGCCGGGGCCGGCGCCGAAGCGGCGCAGCGGGGAGTAGAGGGTGATGCCGGCGCACAGCAGCGGCGCGGCGACGTCGAGCGCCAGGCCGTCGGGGATGCGGACGACGAAGTTCTCGTCGACGACGACGTTCTCCGAGTAGCCGCCGTAGGTGGGCTCGCCGTCCTTGCCGATGCCGTTGTACGTCGGGACGTTGCCCTGGACGCAGTACTGCTCACGGCCGGCCTTGCAGTTCTCGCACTCGCGGCAGGAGTCGACCATGCAGCCGACGCCCACGCGGTCGCCGACGGCGAACTTCGTGACGCCCGGGCCGACCGCGGAGACGACACCGGCTATCTCGTGGCCGGGGACCATCGGGAAGATCGCCTCGCCCCAGCCCTCCTGGGCCTGGTGGATGTCGGAGTGGCAGATGCCGGCGAACTTGATGTCGATCAGGACGTCGAATTCGCGGACCTCGCGGCGGTCGATGGTGGTGCGCTCCAGCGGAGCCTTGGGAGCGGGAGCGGCGTACGCAGCAACAGTGGTCATGCCGGGGGTTCTCCTAGCGGGGTTCTGTGCCCGGCTGCCTTCTGGATCTTCTGACCGGGCACGATCTCCAGCCTGCCCGATCCGTGCGTACTCACCCAGACCACGGTTTTGCGTACGCACACGGTGCGTACCACTGGCGGGGTCAGGCTCGTGGGCGTACGACCAGGAATACTGGACGGCATGGACGAACAGCCCGAAACCGCACAGACGGCCGGTGGCGGCCTGGACCGGCGCGCCGAGCTCAGTGAGTTCCTGCGCACCCGGCGGGCCCGGCTGAAGCCCGAGGACGTGGGGCTGCCCGACTTCGGGCGGCGGCGGGTGCCCGGGCTGCGCCGCGAGGAGTTGGCGCAGCTGGCCGGGGTGTCCGTGGCGTACTACACGCGTCTTGAGCAGGGCAACGGCCGCAACGTCTCCGCGGAGGTGCTGGACGCGATCGCGCGCGCCCTGCGGCTGAGCGACGCCGAGCACGCGCACCTGATGCATCTGGCAAAACCGAAGCAGCACAAGAAGAAGCCGGTGGCGCGCAGCCAGCAGGTACGGCCGGCGCTGCGGCATCTGCTGGACTCGATCGAGTCCGTCCCGGCGTACATCGTCGGGCGCCGCTCGGACATCCTGGCCTGGAACCGGATGGCGTCGGCCCTCTTCGGCGACTGGGCGGAGGTGCAGGCGCAGGAGCGGAACTGGGCGCGGCTGGTGTTTCTGCGGCCCGAGTACCGCGAGCTGTTCGTCGACTGGGACCAGAAGGCGTCCGACATCGTCGGCTACCTGCGCATGGACGCGGGCTGCCACCCGGACGACCCGCAGCTGTCCGCCCTGGTGGGCGAGCTGTCGGTGAAGAGCGAGGAGTTCCGCCGCCTCTGGGCCGCCCACAACGTCAAGGAGAAGAGCTACGGCGTCAAGCGCATGCGCCATCCCCTGGTCGGTGAACTGGCTCTCTCCTTCGAGACGTTCCGCCTGATCGACGACGGCGAGCAGTCCCTGATCACCTACCACGCGGAACCGGGCACCCCGTCGGCGGAGGCCCTGCGGCTGCTGGCGAGCTGGGGTGCGGACGCGACCCGCTCGGGCACGAGGGCTTCGACACCGTCGGACTGAGAGGCATCCGTGCCTCGGTCACCGTCAGAGGAAGAGGCATCCGTGCCTCGGTCGCCGTCGGAGCGAGAGGCCCCCGTGCCTCAGTCGACGACGCCCAGGTCCTCCCGCATGAGCCTCCGCATCGCGGACAGCCGCGGTTCGGCCTCCTTCAGGTCGAGCAGGGCGCCCTCCGCGCTCTCGCCCTCCCGGGCCACGCCGCGGTCGAGTCGTTTGACGGCCGCGTCGATGCCCGCCAGGACCTCGTTCACGGACCGTGAGGCGTCGAGGATGCGCTCCGGCTCGTTCATCTGGGCCTGCGCGTACC
>NZ_JBEXSH010000244.1:0-10607 GCF_040613555.1 Streptomyces sp. NPDC006265 | reverse complement strand
CGGTGGTGTCGTAGATCTGCAGTGGCAGTGTGACCGCGGTGGATCCGGTCAGCCGGGGGTGCGGCGGGGGCCGTCGCCGTAGGTGTATTCGGTGCGTATGCGGCCGTCGCGGCCGTGGCCTATGACGTGGGCGGGCTGGTGCTCCTTGGCTGCTCGCGCGCGGCGCTGACGGCCTCCTTCTGCGTGTGGTGCGGTTCGCGCGGCTTGCGGCGGCCCTCGTGGTGCTCGACCTGCCACCGGTCGCTGTCACCACGCGTAGCCGAGGGCGTGACGTGGCAGACGGTGCGCTTGGCGGTCTTCTCGGCCATGGCCTGTGCCTTCTCGATGTGCTCCTCACGGGCCGCCCAGCGTCCGGGGGCGTTTCCAGCGGGGGTGTGTCCTGTGCGGTCATCTCGCCCCGCAGCCGCTGCAGGCGCACCGGGTGGCGCCAGCGCCGCGACTCGACGGCCATTTCCCCGGGGAATTCGGCCACCAGTTCGGGCGCCACTGGGATGAAGTCGAGCGGTTGGCGGCTGCCTCAGTGGGAGAAGATCCGCATCCCGCGCCAGGAATGACCAGCCCCCGCCGGGGACAGCTGCCCGGCTATACGCGGCCGATCAGTGACGGCAGCCTGTATCGGCGATCAATCGCCTGACCAGGGCGGGCTTGATCGAGCGACCCGCCGACCCAGCCGCGGGGGCGGCCCGGTACGTGCTCAGCCCGACCGCGGCCGGGCGGGCCGAAATGCTTCAGCGCCTGCGCAAGCCCGCCGACCACGAGATCACCGACTTCACCCGGTTCTACGTCGTCCTGGCATTCCTCTCCCACCTGCCCGACGTGGCCGAACGGCACGCGGTGCTGCGCAGACGGCTGGAGTTCCTGGAAGAACCGGCGAGCTTCTTCTACGACAACGAGCGGCCTTTGCGTGCCGAGGAGGTCGCCGACCCCTACCGGCGGGGCATGCTTCTCACCGCCCGCGCCACCAGCCGCGCCGAGCGGACCTGGCTGCGCGAGACCCTCGGGGAGGGACCGCCCGTATTCGACACCGGATGCACCGACAGCGATCCGCATGCGCCCGCCGCTCCCGCGAGCTGACTGTCCACGGAGGTACCCCCATGCTTGCATCCTGGTACGACGACCAGGGACCCGCCGCCGATGTCCTGCACGTCGTGAACTCGCCGATCCCGTCCCCGGCCCCGGCGAGGTCCGCGTCCGCGTCACCGTCTCGGGCGTCAGCCCCGGCGACACCAAGAAACGGCGCGGCCGGCTCGGCTCGTCCATGCCCTTCCCGCGGGTGATCCCGCACAGCGACGCCGCCGGAGTCATCGACGCCGTGGGCGCCGGAGTCGACGTCCACCGCGTCGGACAACGGGTCTGGGTATACGGCGCCCAGTCCTACCGCCCCTTCGGCACCGCCGCCCAATACACCGTCGTACCCGACCACCAGGCCGCACCCCTGCCCGACCACCTCAGTGACGAGCTGGGCGCGAGCCTCGGCATCCCCGGCATCACCGCCCACCGCACCGTCTTCGCCGACGGCCCGGTCGACGGCCAACTGGTCCTTGTCCACGGAGTTCTCGGCGGCGTCGGCTCCCTGGCCGCCCAGCTCGCCCACTAGGCCGGCGCCACCGTGATCGCCACCGTCCGCCGCACCGCGGACCTCGACCGCGTCGACCCGGCCGTCACCCACGCCATCGCCCTGGACACTGGCGAGCCCGCCGCTGCCATCCGCTCGTACGCGCCGCGGGGCGTCGACCGGATCATCGAGGTCGCGCTGTCTGACAACGCCGATCTCGACAACACCGTCGCCGCCCAGGGGGCCGTCATCGCCGCCTACGCCACCCGCTCGGACCGCACTGAGATCCTCTTCTGGCCTCTGCTGTTCAACAACGTCACCCTGCGGCTGCTCGGCAGCGACGACTTCCCCGCCGAGGCCAAGCGCCAGGCCGCCCGCGACCTCACCTCCGCCGCCGCCGTCGGCGCCCCTACTTTCGCCGTCGGCGACTGTTACCCGCTGGACGACATCGCCAAGGCCCACGACCACGTCGACGCTGGCGGTGGCCACGGCCGCATCCTGGTCACCATCCCCCAACAGCGCAGACTCGGAACACTGCCCTGCTCAACTGCCCAGCCCTGCGGGGCGGCCCGTCGCGCTGCCAAGTATTCGGACCAGTTCCCGCCGGCGAGGGTGGCCCAGCGTTCGGCTGTCTTGGGGTGGATTCCGATCAGGTCGGCGATGACCATGGGCGGCGGGTCTACCAGGGCGTCCATCATGGCGGTGTTCCGTGCTGCGCGGGCGGGCAGACCGTGGTGTCTCAGGGTGTCGGCGAGGCCGAGGGGTTGCGCGGGCGTCCAGGGCTGTGACCGGGCAAGAGGTATCTGCACCCGGCCGTGTTGCTGTGCCGGGGGCTGTGCTGGAGCTGATCGTTCGGACGTCGCACTCCACACCGAACCGGAAGGCCCTCACCTGTTCAAGACCCTTCGGGCGAGACCTGGCTCATCCGTCCGCAACCTCGCGGCACAGAACAGCTGGATCGCGTCCGGCTCACCTGGAGGCGACGGGGATGGACAGGGTCCGCCTCATCAAGAAGCGGGCGGGGGCACGTCCGCCTTCTTCGCCGGCCCCGGCGAGATGACTCGTGCGTATCCGCCGGGGCGGGCCCGCTTGCCGACGGCGTCAGGTTCCGTCGCGCTCGTCGCGGACATCGTCCGGGCTGAGCCCGGCTTCCTCCATCGCCTCCCGCATGGTGCGTCCGGTGGCGCCGTCGCCCTGCCCGGCAGTCGTCTTTTCGTGAGACGTCTCGATGACGTCGTCGGTGGACGTCGTCTTCGGGCGGTTCTCCTCGGGAACGGTCACGACTTCTCCTTGCTCGATTTTCTGCGGGACGGCGCTCAGGCCGGGTGGTCCGGCTGCTGCTCGGGAGGCGTACCGCCGCCCTTGCCTCCGCCCTTGTTCCCGCGGTCCGTGCCATGGGCGTGGCCGCCGCCCTCCTGGCCGGGCTGTGCCGCCTTGCGGGATTGGCTGTCCTGCGGAGTGCCCGCCCCCTTGTCACTGCGCCGCAGTTCGGGCTGTTGCGGGTTGGACATCAGCTCTCCTCCTTGCTTCACCTGTTCGCCGAAACGCTTGCCGGTCACTCGGGTAGCGCATCGCCTCCGTCCGAAATGTTCTCGGACCGACAGGGCTGTGGCCACAGGGGCGGAGTACCCAGCGGGCTCGCGGCCAGCGCACGCATGGCTGCCTCCATGACCGACCTCGGCGTCACCTGGCTGGAGGAGCCCGTCTCCTCCGACGACCTGACCGGGCTGCGCGAAGTGCGCGACGCGGTCGCCCCCGATGTCGCAGCCGGTGAGTATGGCTATGACCTGCCGTACTTCACCTGGATGGCCGCCTCGGAGGCCATCGACTGCCTCCAGGCCGACGTCAGCCGCTGCGGCGGCATCACGGTCTGGCTACGCGCCGCGGCCGTGGCCGGGGGACTCGGGCTGCACATCTCGGGTCACTGCGCTCCGCACCTTCACGCCCACGTCGCCGCGGCCGTACCCAATGCGCGCCATCTGGAGTGGTTCCACGACCACGTCCGCGTCGAGAACATGCTGTTCCACGGCACGCTCGACCCGCAGGGCGGCAGCGTCACCCCCGGCGCCTCCGGCGAGCCGGGCCACGGCCTCACCTTGAACCGGACGGCGTCCGACCGCTACCGCACCGCATGACCCGGCCCGGCACGACCGACGATGATCCCGTCGGCGGTGATCCACCGGCCGGAGGCATGGTCGCCGCGGCCACCACCTCGCTGCCCGAACGCGCCGACACCGGCAGCGACTACGACTACCGCTACGCCTGGGTCCGCGACCAGTGCTACGCCGGCATCGCGGTCGCGGCACACGGCCCGCACCCCCCCTGCGGGACCGCGCGGCGGGCTTCGTCGCCGACCGCATCCTGGAAGACGGCACCGCGCTGCGTCCCGCCCAACACGGTGGACGGGACGCCGTTGCCACCCGAACGCGACCTGCCGTTCGTCGGCTACCCCGGTGGCAGCGACCGGACCGGCAACCGCGCAGGCCGGCAGTTCCAGCTCGACGTCTGCGAGTAGGCACTCCAACTGTTCGCCGCAGCCGCCCGCCACGGCGTTTCCTGGACACCCGGGCGGCCGAAGCCGCCACCCTGGCCGCCGAAGCCGTCGCGGACCACTGGACGCAGCCGGACGCCGGGCTGTGGGAGCTGGAGGACCGCTGGTGGACCCACTCCCGTCTCTGCTGTGTCGTCGGCCTGCGCGACGTAGCCGGACACCCGTCGCGGGATGTCGGGATAGCCATCGCGCACCAGCCCCGCGTATCGGTCTCGCAAGGCCACCAGGCCTCGGTACAGCTCCGCCTGCCGTCCCTCGGCGGCGGTCAGCCGCTCGAGTTCGCCGTCGTCGGTCCGCCCCACCCACATGCGCACACCCTCGTAGGTGAGGATCTCCAGGCGGTGCAGGTTGTCGACGACCTTGCCGTACGCCTGGGCCGTCGATCCGCACGAGTCGTTGCCGATCAACCGCCGATGGTGCACGGATGGGTGGCCGGCTTGGGTCCGTACATGAACCCGCACTCGGCGAGCTGCCGGTTGAGGTCGTCCAGGAAGATGCCCGGCTCGACCACGCAGCGGCGGTTCTCCGGGTCCACCGACACCAGCCGGTTGCAGTACTTGCTCCAGTCGAGCACCACCGCGGTGTTGCAGCACTCGCCCGCCAGGCTGGTGCCGCCGCCACGGGACAGCAGCGGTACCTCGTGCTCACGGCAGACCGCCACCGCCTCGACGGCCGCCTCCACCGTTCGGGGTACGACCACTCCGATGGGCACCTGCCAGTAGTTCGAGCCGTCCGTCGAGTACGCCGCCCGCGTACCCGCGTCGAACCGGACTTCCCCGTCGACCCGCTCACGCAGGTCGCGCTCCAGAGCGCTCACGTCGGTCGGTGCCTGCGGGCGCCTGACGACGGATGGGGCAGATCGACCGGTTGCATGAACGACACTCCACTCTGTTGACGGAAGCGGGCGGAGGCGGCGCGGGGCGGGGCGGGGCGGACGTCCTACGCCGTCAGTCCTTGCCACGTCCCGTCAGGGCGTCCCTGATCCGGTCGACCATGCCCGCGCCGGGGGCCAGCAGCTTGTTGGCCGGCGGCGTGTCCGGAGCCGACGGATGCGGCCGGGTGGGAGCGGTCTTCTTGGCCTGACGGACCTTGTCCCCCAGTTTCATCAGCTGGTCCTCGGAAGCCGCCGAGCGCAGCCGCGGGAAAAGGTTGTCCTCCTCGTCCCGGACGTGCGAGCGGATCTCCGTCATCAGCTCGCCGATGAGCCGGTCGAACTCCGCGTCACCGGCGTCGACGCCTTCGAGTGCCTTCATCGTCCGCTCGGCCCCGGCGTGGTCCTCGATCTCCTGGTCGGCGACCGCGTCACCGTCCGGCAGGAACTCGCGTACGGCCGGGTAGAGATACGCCTCTTCGGCGACCGAGTGCCGCACCAGCTCGATCACGGCCCGGTCGGCGTACTTCTTGCGCTGTTCGTTCCCCGTGGGCAGGGCCTCGATCTTCCCGAACAGTTCTTCGACCTCGCGGTGATCGGTCGTCAGTTCCGCGATGACGTCTCCGCCGTGTCCCATGAGTGCTTCCTCTCTGCGCGCTGACCGGAATCTCCTCGACCGTGTATCCATGGCCCCGCACCCGCAAACCGGGCAGGCAATCGGCGCATCGGACCCGGCATGTGGGCGCGTGCGGGCCGCACTGCGATGGAACACCGTCCTCGGGGTACGCCTGTGGCGACCGGGTCCGCGACTCCTTGAGGGGTGTTGCGTGTGCTGCTGTCACGAAGCAGAACACGGCTGAAGCAGAGGACCGCACTGGCGGCCGGAGACACCGCGCTCCACCTCGACCGGCGCCTGCCCCTGGTGGACGTCGCCCGTGCGGCGCTGCGCAAGGCGTTCCCCGATCGCTGGTCCTTCCTGCTGGGCAAACTGGCGCTGTACAGCTTCGTCGTGCTGCTGGTGACCGGGGTGTGGCTGACGCTGTTCTTCCAGCCGAGCATGTACGAGGTCATTTACCAGGGCTCGTACGTGCCGCTGCGCGGGGTCGGATGAGCGAGGCGTTCGCCTCGACCCTGCACATCAGCTTCGACGTACGCGGCGGTCCGCTGATCCGCCAGATCCACCACTGGGCAGCGCTGGTGATGGCCGGCTCCGTCGGCGTGCACATGCTGCGCGTGTTCTTCACCGGAGCGTTCCGGCGGCCCCGTGAGGCCAACTGGGTGATCGGGTTCACCCTGTTCCTGCTCACGATGCTGGAGGGCTTCGCCGGCTACTCGCTCCCCGACGATCTGCTGTCGGGCACGGGCCTGCGGACCGCGCAGGGCTTCGTGCTGTCCGTGCCCGTGGTCGGCACCTATCTGAGCATGTTCCTGTTCGGCGGGGAGTTCCCGGGGCACGACATCGTCTTGCGGCTGTATCCCGTGCACATCCTGCTCCTGCCGGGCGCGCTGCTCGCGGGGGTGGCCCTTCACCTCATCCTGGTGTTCCACCTCAAGCACACCCAGTGGCCCGGCCCCGGCCGCACCAACCGGAACGTGGCGGGCAAGCCGATTTTCCCGCAGTTCGCCGCTCAGTCGGCCAGCCTGCTGGCCAGTCTTCGGGCTGCTCGCGGTCCTGGGGGCGGTCGCCCAGATCAACCCGGTGGGGAACTACGGCCCCTACCGGCCCGACCAGGTCTCCATGAAGTTTCCCCGTGATCTTGGGACACGTGATGGTTACGCCGCGAGGGCGTGTCGATGGTGCTGCCTGGTCTCGGCCGGGGTGAGGTAGCCGAAGGTCTTGTGCTTGCGCAGGCGGCGGCGGTTGCAGAAGGTCTCGATGAAGGTGAAGACGTCGGCGCGGGCGGTGGTCCGGTCGGCCCAGGTGCGGGTGCCGATCTCCTCCTTGAGCAGGGCCCA
Source organism: Streptomyces sp. NPDC006265 (assembly GCF_040613555.1). Lineage (NCBI taxonomy): Bacteria > Bacillati > Actinomycetota > Actinomycetes > Kitasatosporales > Streptomycetaceae > Streptomyces > Streptomyces sp. NPDC006265. The sequence continues at coordinate 3,674 of NZ_JBEXSH010000244.1, read as the reverse complement.
GAAGCTCTCCACAGCGGCACTGTCGAAACAAGATCCGGTGCGCCCGCAGCTCTGCCGAAGTCCCAACTCGCGTATCGGTCGCGGAATTGGATCGAGGTGTACTCCCTGCCGCGATCGCTGTGGATCACGCAGTCGGGCTCCAGTCCGCTGCGGCCGTGGGCCATGTCGAGAGCGTCGATGACGAGTTCGGCGCTGTGGTGGTCGGCCATGGCATAGCCGACCACCTCACGGGCGGCCAGGTCCAGCCAGCAGGCGAGGTAGAGCCAGCCCTCGGCGGTCGGCAGGTAAGTGATGTCGCCGACCAGCTTGATGCCGGGACGCTCGGCGTGGAAGTCGCGGCCGATGAGGTCCGGGGCCGGCTTCGCCTTCTTGTCCGGCCGGGTCAGCGAGCGGTGCTTACGGCTGGTCACGCCGTGGATGTCGCGCTCGCGCATGATGCAAGTACAAGATCATGGGGTCATTGGATCCAGCGATCAAGCTAGGACCAGCATATTGGCTTGTTGTCATGGGCGCGTCGGTCTACTGCATATGCGGCTGTGTACGATGCGGCCAGGGCAGGTCAGCAGCCACCCTCACAAGATCTCAAGACGGAGACGCCCCACAGTGGCTGGATAACAGTGCTGGCAGGGCGCCCCAAATACCCCCAGGCTTGTCGAAGGCGGCCGTGGGTGATCCGACGCTGACCTTCAAGACGCCGCTGAACGCTCCACAGACCGCATTGTCGCGGGCACGCGCAGGCCGGCCCGTGGAACGGATGTCGCCCAGCAGGTGGCAGGCTTGACGATTCCCGGTATCCGTATTCACTGCCGCGCCCTCTGGAAGATCACGCGGCGGAGGCCGCTTCCGCGAGTGGCTCCTGCCATGTTCAGTGCGACCACGACCGAATCAGCGTCGTGATGGGCGCCCACCACACTGCCGAACAGGCGCCGGGAGAACAGGTCACTGACTGTGGCGAGGGAGAGTCTGCCCTTCTCGGGAACGCTCTTCGTCATCTCGCCCACCCGGACGAGCGGGGTCCTCGTCGGTGAAGTGCCGCGCGACGGAGTCCGGTAATGCCGACCTTTGCCAGCAATGCCGGCGGGATGTTCTGCTGCTCCCGCACGACTTACCTGATTCACCCAAAGCGCCCCTCAACGACAGCGTCTGCCTGAAGCACGCCCTCTATGCCGTCGGCGCTCTGAACCTGATCCTTATGGTCACGATTCGGCACGAGAACAATGATGTAGTCACCGGCCTCGGGGCTCCTGATCGCGGGGCCTTACCGGCCCTCCGTGCACCTCAACCACGCGCTGGCAACCGCCGCGGCCCAGACCGACACCGCGAACGCCGGGCCGGACATTCGACATGAGTTGTTAGCCAGCCACGTGAGCATCGTGACGCCCCGTCAGAGTCAGCGTCGAACGAGCGTCAAGACGTTTCGCCAAGCGCCCCTCACGAAGTCGACGAGGTAGGGCGCACGTCACGCGCCACCGCTCGAAGCGGCAGGTGAGACACGTGGCGCGAGCTGCGCCGCGCTCCACGCGATGGACCTACGGAAACATGTCGACACGACCCGCCCGCACCCCGGGGAACCAGAAGAACAGCAGGTCAGACGCCCTTTGCTACGGGCTCCAGAATCGCTACACATTCCACATGCGACGTCATCGGAAACAGATCGAACGCCCGCAGCGTCCGCACCCGGTATCCCCCATCACGGAAGTACCCCAAGTCCCGCGCCAGCGCGGCCGGATCGCACGCCACATACGCGATCTTCCGCGCCCCCAGCGACGCCAGGTGCTCCACCGTCTTGCGTCCCGCCCCCGCCCGCGGCGGATCCAGCACGATCAGGTCGACCTCCGCGATGCCCGTGCGCGGCAACACGCTCTCGACCTTGCCCTGTTCGATGCGGACGCGGTCGAAATCGGCGAGGTTGTGCCGTGCGTCCTCCACCGCCCGCTTGCCGGACTCGATGCCGAGGACCGCTCCCCGGTCGCCGACGCGGTCGGCGAGGGCACCGGCGAAGAGGCCGACGCCGCAGTACAGGTCGAGGGCCATGTCGCCCTTGCGCGGCAGCAGGCCCTGCATGACCGCGGTCACCAGGGTGTCCGCGGCCTTCGGGTGGACCTGCCAGAAGCCGCCGTTGCCGACGCGGTGCGTACGGCCGTCGGCACGCTCGCGGACGAAGGGACGGCCGTGGACGCGGTGGACACCGCCGGAGCGCTCGTCCACACGCAGGACGGAGACCGGGCGGTCGAGTTCGACGAGCGGAAGGCGTGCGCCCGGCTTCGGCGTGAGGATCACCTGGCGGTCCTGGGAGCCCGTGGCCGCGATCGCCTCGACGGAGTCCATGCCCGTCCAGGCCCGCTTCTCGATCCCCAGCTCGCTGACGCCCTCCGCGGCGATCATGCAGTGGTCGATCGGCTCCACCTCGTGCGAACGGTGCCGGCGCAGACCCGCCCGGCCGTCGGCGGTGACGGCGTACTGGACGCGGGTGCGCCACGCGGGGACCTGGCCCGCGGGCACCTTGTCGCCCTCGGCGGGCAGCACGGTGCCGTCCCAGCCGGCCTCTTCCGGGGTGAGCCCGGCGAGGTGCTGGAGCTGTTCGGCGATGACGTCGGCCTTCAGACGCCGCTGCGCGCCGGGCTTGGCGTGCTGCCAGTCGCAGCCGCCGCAGCGGCCGGGGCCGGCGAACGGGCAGGGCTCGTCGATGCGGTCCTTGGAGGCGTCGAGCACGGTCACGGCGTCGGCGCGCAGGAACCGCGCGCCCTGCTCGCCCTCCGTCACGCGCGCCACGACCCGCTCGCCGGGCAGCGCGTGCCGGACGAACAGCACCTGGCCCTCGGACGTACGGGCGATGCAGTGACCGCCGTGGGCGACGGGGCCGACCTCGACCTCGTACTCCTCCCCCACCAGCGACTTCCTCGGTTCTGCCTGCATGGCGGGGTGACTCCAAAACACGTGAGGGGGAAGGGCCGAACGGAAACGGCCGGACAACAGCCCACCAGTCTACGTGGCTGTCACCCGGCCGTTTCACACGAGCCGCCGGCTCAGGAGAACCTCACGACTTGTGCTCGGGGGATTCCTTCGACCGCACCTGCGCAGGACCCCTCCGCACCGACCCCGGCGCGTTCCAGTCCTGCTGCCTGCGGGCCCGCCGCTTGGCCGCCTCGGAGGACTGCAGCTGGTACGGCACCGAGGTCACCATGATCCCGGGTGTGAACAGCAGCCGGCCCTTCAGCCGCAGGGCGCTCTGGTTGTGCAGCAGGTGCTCGTACCAGTGACCGACGACGTACTCGGGGATGATCACGGACACCGCGTCCCGCGGGGACTCCTTGCGCAGTCCCTTGACGTACTCGATGATCGGCCGCGTGATCTCGCGGTAGGGCGAGTCCAGGACCTTCAGCGGTACGTCGATGCCGCGCCGTTCCCACTCCTCGCGCAGGGCCTTGGTCTCCGCCGGGTCGACGTTGACGCTCAGCGCCTCCAGCGTGTCCGAGCGCATCAGCTTGGCGTAGGCCAGGGCGCGCAGCGCGGGGCGGTGGATCTTGGAGATCAGCACGACCGAGTGCACCCGCGAGGGCCGTACGAGGTCGTCGCTCGGGCCCTCGGGGGCGGCGATCTCGGCGGCGACCCGGTCGTAGTGCTTGCGGATGGCCGTCATCGTCGCGTAGAAGATCACCATGCCGAGCTGGGCG
>NZ_JBEXSH010000243.1:0-10614 GCF_040613555.1 Streptomyces sp. NPDC006265 | reverse complement strand
GACTGGAAGCCCGGTTCACCGCCGTGGGTCAGGCGCTGTCGGCGGGCGACACGGCCGCGGTCGAGGAGGCCGTGCGACGGCTCGCGCAGCACAGGCTCGCCGCCGATCCGGAGGAGTCCGCCCGGATCGAACGCGCCCGCATGGCGCAGCGTCTCGCCCGCTTGCTGGCCACCGACCCGTCCGCCGACGCCTCCACCGTCGCCGACGCCGTACAGCGACACGTCGCCGAGACGGGCTGGGCCGACCTCGCCCTGGAGCACATCGAGGCCGGCGGCGACCCGGACCCCGTCCTCAAGGCCGCCTACGACACGCTCGGCACGCGCGTCAGGGACCTGCGGAGGCAGATCGACGCTTCCTTCGCGCGCTCGCTGGCCGGCTGGACCGAGGCAGGCACCCATCCCGGCGGCATGCTCACCGTCGAGACCTTCCTCGACCGTGTGGTCGGACCCGTCGTCCGGCGCGAGGAGGAGCGGCGGGTGCTGCTGCTCGTGCTGGACGGCATGAGCGCGGCCATAGCGAACGATCTCGGCGAGGAACTGCGCCGCTCCTGGGCGGAGTTCGACCCGCTGGGCGGGGACACCCCGCGCCGGCGGGCGATGGCAGCCGCCCTCCCCACCGTGACGGCCGTGTCCCGGACGTCGCTCTTCGCCGGCACCCTGATGAAGGGCACCCAGGCCGACGAGAAGAGGATCTTCCCCGCGCTGAAGCTGTGGAGCGGGGCCCCGGCCGCCGCCTTCCACAAGGACGACCTGCGCACCGAGACCGCGGGTGACGCCTTCGGCCCGGCGCTCACGGAAGCGCTCACCGACGGCAGGACCCATGTCGCCGTCGTGCTCAACGCTATCGACGACCGCCTCGCCAGGGAACAGAAGCTGGGCGACGGGGCGTGGCGGGTCGACGACGTACCCGGCCTGCGCGATCTGCTGCGGGTGGCGGCGGCCCAGGGCATGGCGGTCATCGTCACCAGCGACCACGGCCACGTCGTCGACCGGCACGGCACGAAGGCCGACGCGGTCACCGAGCCCGCGTCCGCGCGCCACCGACTGCCCGGGGGCCCGCTCGGCGAACGGGAGATCGCCCTTTCAGGGACGCGCGTGGTCTGGCCCGAACCCGGCGCATCCATCGTCGCGCTCTGGGACGCCGACTCCCGCTACACCGCCCTCAAGGCCGGCTACCACGGCGGGGCCTCCCTCGCCGAGTTCACCATCCCGGTGCTCGCATTCCTGCCGTTCGGCGCGGAACCACCCAAGGGGTGGCGGGAGCTGGGAGACCAGCGGCCACCCTGGTGGGCTCCGGAAGAGGCGGGGAGGACGGCATCCGGCGAGCGTTCGGCCCAGCCGGCCGCTGCGGCTCCGAAGAAGGGGACGGCGAAACCCCGGAAGAAGCAACCGGAGCCCGGGACGCTGCCCGACGCTCTCTTCGACGTGGCACTGACCGCCGGAGGAGACGACGCCCTGCTCACGCCGGTCGTCGTCTCCCGGACCGAAGCGCTCGTCACGGCGCTGCTCGACTCGGAGACGTATCAGGTACAGCTCGACGGTCTGGCCCGTAAGCCCCAGCAGGAGCAGGTCCACAAGGCCCTCGCCGCCCTGCTCGACGCGGGCGGCACCCTGCCCGTGACCGCGCTCGCCCAGCGTGCGGGCATGCCCACCAGCAGGGGCGACGGCTTCGCCGCGGTCCTGAGGCAGCTCCTCAACTACGACGGCGTCCAGGTGCTGGAGACCTTGCCGGACGGGCGCACGCTACGGCTCCAAGAGGCTCTGCTGCGTGAGCAGTTCGCTCTCGGGGTGGGCTGACAGACAGCGTCAGGGGCGCCTCCGGCGTCCGTCGGGCCGGGGGCGCCCCAGTTGAAGCGGGGCGCCCCGGAGCGCACTACGAGTCGCGCCGGACGTGCTTGAGCACGTTCATGCCCGCGGTGAGGACAGCGATGAAGGCGGCGCCGCTGGTGGTGAGAGTTGCCAACGGGCTGGCGTGGAGCGCCATCGTCACGACAGCAGTGCCGAGTGAACCCACACCAGACGCGAGAGTGACGATGGTGATGTCACGCGCCGGGTGGTTACAGGTGTGCTGGGTCGAGTGGATCGACACCGTTCCTCCATGAAGACTCGCTGGCTGCAAACGGACACGGCTGACCGAGGTCAGTCGCGTCTCATCTCCAGCGCTGCGCGTACGGGCGCTACGGGGCCCGCAACCAGCTGGTTGCTGATGTGTACGCGTGCAGCGAGCAGAGCAAAGAGGCCTCCGAGAGTGGAGAGGCAAGTGGAGCCAGAATATCGTTCAACTAGTGGGCGAAGCAACGCACTTCACCACACCGCGGCTGTGCCCGGCGCAGCTTCGCCCCGGTGGCGCAGCCACCCGCATCCTCACGACACGAACGCCCGCAACACCTTGGCGAACGTCCTCAGCTCGTCGAGCAGCTCCTGCGGAAGCGGCTTCTCGTCGAAGTGGGCGATCCGGTTACGGATGTCCTTGACTCGTTTCAGACGGCCGATGAACTGCTCCCTGGGCATGCTGGGCCATTTCAGGGCCTCCCAGTCAGCTTCACATTGTCGAGTGCCGCCACGTTCGTCCCACTCCCACCCTGGCGTATGTACGGAGAGTGATTCCAGCAGCGTCTCCCGGTGACCGTCAACCGATTCAACGAAGTGGGCGCCTCGCCACGGTGCTCCGGTCAGGCCGGACCGACCGCCGACCGTCTCCCGGTCGCCGGACCGGCATGGACGCGGAAATGGAAGACTGGTCCTTGTGAGCACCACCGGACCCCAGCGCCCCGCACAGGTGAGCGCCGCCCGTCGCCGTACCGTCATCGACGCGCTTCGGCGCGGCGCGGTCCCCGACAGCGGACTAGATCTGCTGGCCACAGGACTCGACCGGTTCGAGGCGGCCCTGGACGCGGAACTGGACGCCGTGGCATCCGGCGGCTCCGTGTTCAAGGCCGTGCGGGGTGAGTACGGGTCCGGCAAGACCTTCTTCACCCGCTGGCTGGGGGAGCGCGCCAAGCGCCGCAACTTCGCCGTGGCCGAGATCCAGATCTCGGAGAACGAGACCCCGCTGCACCGGCTGGAGACGGTCTACCGACGGCTCACCGAACGGCTCACCACCTCCAGTTTCCCGCCCAGCGCGCTGCGGCCCGTGGTCGACGCCTGGTTCTACGCCCTGGAGGAGGACGCCCTCGCGGCCGGCGCCACCGAGGACGAGCTTCCGGGTGAGGTCGAGAAGCTGCTCGTCGCACGGCTCGCCGAGGTCTCCCGGCACGCCCCGTCGTTCGCCACCGCTCTGCGCGGCCACCGGGCCGCCCTCGCGGACGGCGACGAGGCGACCGCCGCCGCGGTCCTGGCGTGGCTCGGAGGTCAGCCGCACGTCGCCGCCTCCGCCCGCCGGTCCGCGGGGGTACGGGGCGACCTCGACCACTTCGGTGCGCTGGGATTCCTGCAGGGGCTCCTCACCGTACTGCGCGACTCCGGGCACACTGGGCTGTTCGTCGTCCTGGACGAGGTGGAGACACTGCAGCGGGTCCGGTCGGACGCCCGTGACAAGGCACTCAACGCGTTGCGGCAGCTCATCGACGAGGTGCACTCCGGCCGCTTCCCCGGCCTCTATCTCGTCATCACGGGCACTCCGGCCTTCTACGACGGTCAGCAGGGCGCACAGCGCCTTGCCCCGCTCGCTCAGAGGCTGGCCACCGACTTCACGACCGACCCGCGCTTCGACAACCCCCGAGCCGTGCAGATCAGGCTCCCAGGCTTCAACCAGGAGTCACTGATCGGACTGGGCCTCACCATCCGTGACCTGTACGCCGATGCCGCGGAGATGCCGGAGCGTGTGCGCACGGTCGTCGACGACGCCTATGTCGCGGACCTCGCGGTGGCCGTCGGCGGGGCGCTGGGCGGGAAGGTCGGCGTCGCTCCCCGGCTGTTCCTGAAGAAGCTCGTCGGGGATGTGCTCGACCGCGTGGACCAGTTCGACGACTTCGACCCCCGGCGGCACTACCGGCTCACCGTCGCGGGCAGCGAACTCACCGACGTGGAGCGCAATCTGGCGGCCACGGCCTCCGGGGGCTCCGCGTCGGCCGATGACATCGACCTGGAGCTGTGATGGCGGACTCGGGAATCCCGGCCGGGAAAAGTCCGGGTGACGGAGAAGCCGACGTACTGGACCGACTCGACCCCGTCGTCCTGCATCACATCGTCAACACCCTCGGCTGGCCCGATCTGCGCCCCCTGCAGCGGGCGGCGATCACACCACTCATGCAGGGCCGGGACGCCGTACTGCTGGCTCCGACGGCAGGCGGCAAGACGGAGGCCGCCTGCTTTCCCCTGCTGTCGGCGATGACCGAACAGAAGTGGACCGGCACCTCTGTGCTGTATCTGTGTCCGCTCAAAGCACTACTCAACAACCTGGCCGTCCGAGTCGACTCATACGCCCAGTGGCTGGGGCGACGCGCTGCCCTATGGCACGGCGACACCAAGGAATCGAGGCGGCAGCGCATCCGGGCCGAGGCTCCGGACATCCTGCTGACCACGCCCGAGTCGCTCGAAGCGATGCTGATCGGCGTCAAGACCGACCACGCCCGTCTGTTGGGAAGCGTCCGAGCCGTGGTTGTCGACGAAGTACACGCGTTCGCAGCGGATGACCGAGGATGGCACCTGCTCGCCGTACTCGAACGGTTGGAGCGGCTCACCGGACGGCCGATCCAGCGCGTGGGGCTCTCTGCGACCGTAGGCAACCCGGCCGAGTTGCTGCACTGGCTGCAAGGCGCGGGCGCCGGTAGCCGCACCGGTCAGGTGGTCGCTCCGGGAGTGCACCTGCCGGCCACCGGCGGCAGCGGACACGGCGACAGAGCGAGTGCCGGGGCGTCCCGCAGGCCCGCAGGCGAAGTGGAACTCGACTACGTCGGCTCACTCGACAACGCGGCCAAGCTCATCGCGGCACTGCACAGGGGGGAGAAGCGGCTCGTCTTCTGCGACTCGCGCCGACAGGTCGAGGAACTGGGCGCGGCGCTGCGGGCGCGCGAGGTGACGGTGTTCCTGTCCCACGCTTCGCTCTCCGTCGACGAGCGTGCCCGTTCCGAGCAAGCGTTCGCCGAAGCGCGCGACTGTGTCATCGTCTCCACGTCCACCCTCGAACTGGGCATCGACGTCGGTGACCTCGACCGTGTCATCCAGATCGACTCGCCCGCCTCCGTCGCCTCGTTCCTGCAGCGCATCGGCCGCACCGGCCGACGAGCCGGGACGGTGCGGAACTGCCTGTTCCTCACCACCCGCGAGGACACCTTGCTGCAGGCGGCGGGCCTGTTGCTGCTGTGGTCGCGGGGGTGGGTGGAACCCGTCGTCCCCCCGCCCGAGCCGCGCCATCTGGTGGCCCAGCAATTGCTCGCCGTCACCCTGCAACAGCACAAGCTCGGCGACCAGTTGTGGGACCGGCAGTGGAACGGTCTCGCCCCGTTCGACAAGTCCGCCGCCCCCATCCTGCGCTTCCTCACCGGGGAGGGTTTTCTCGACAGCGACGGGGGGCTGCTGTTCGTCGGTCCCGAGGCGGAACGGCGCTTCGGTAAGAGGCACTTCATCGAACTCACCGCCTCGTTCACCGCTCCCCCGCAGTTCACCGTCCTGTCCGGACGCACGGAGATCGGACGCACCGATCCGAGCGTGCTCACGGAGGAACGCCCAGGCCCGAGGCGGTTGCTGCTCGGTGGACGCAGCTGGCAGGTCACGTACATCGACTGGCTGCGCAAGCGCGTCTTCGTCGAGCCGGCCGACGGCGGCGGAATCGCCAAGTGGATGAACGGCGGCGTCGCCGGACTGTCGTTCGCGCTGACCCGTGCCATGCGCGAGGTGCTGCTGGGCGCCACCCCGCCAATCTCCCTGACGCGGCGTGCGGAAGCCTGCCTGACCGAACAACGCGATTCCGACGCGCCCGACACCGTCCACCCGGGCGGCACGCTGATCACGCGCGTCGGCTCCGACGTCCGTTGGTGGACCTGGGCCGGCTACCGCGCCAACGCCACCCTGGCGGCCACCCTCCAGTCGATCACCGACCCACTGCAACGGCCTGCCGACAGCTGGTTGCGCCTGCGTGAGAACCTCACCCCGGCCGAATGGCGTGTGGCCCGCGAGAGCGTCGGCGAGAACCTCGTCCTGCCCGACGTGGACCGACGGGCCGTACGCGGGCTGAAATTCTCCGCAGCTCTTCCTGAACGCCTCGCCACGGCCACGGTGGCGGCCCGACTGGCCGACTTCGAGAGTGCCCGCTCAGTGCTCGGCGAGTCGGTGCGCTTTCAGTACGACGGCTGATGCGGACGAGCTGCCCTTGCCGACCCCCGGCATACGCGACAGGCAGGCCTCAGTCGCGTGTCAGATGCTGGATGAGGCGTTGGAACACGCTCACGGAATGGGCGGTGGATCCGTTGCCCAAGACATAGTGGAGTGCGGGTTTGCCTTCGGGCCCAAGCCCAGTCGGGGTCGGCCCGAGAGGCGGGTGTCCCGCACGGGCCCGGCCGACGGCCTCGACCTCGTTACTGCCGAGCGTGAACGCGACCGGAACGGGCGGGGCTTCCAAGCGCGGCGGCACCGTGAGGTCGCGGCGCGCAGCGCGCAGCGACGTGAGCAGGGTGACGAGGCCGTGCTCGGCGTCGAGCGCGGTCGCGAGTTCCTCGACGGCGTCCAGGGGCGGTGTCTCGTCACGGCCGTAGCCGAGCGCGAAGGTGATGTCCTCCTCCACCCCCGCCGGTGTGCGCAGCACTCGGACGGTGGCCACGGCGGGCCGGTCGGGGTGTCCGACCGCGACGAGCCAGGTGGGCCGGGGAGCGCGGGCGCGGGCCAGGTCGGTCAGCTGGCGGGTGGACCAAGGGAGGTTGACCGGTTCTGCGGTGCTCCAGCCCGCGGGCGGTGCGCCGGTCAGGTGCCGGAAGGCCGTTTCGAGGGCGCGCCCCAGGATGAGGTTCTCGTCGGCGGGATGGCGGGTGCGCAGAGTGAGGATCAGCTGGCGGTCGCCGGTGTCAGGTGCGGGGGCGAAGGCCTCGGCGGCCCTGGTGGCACCCTGCTCGTCCTGTACGGGCGTGAAAGTGCCGTTCTTCCAATGGAGCACGGCGCCGGAGAGGCCGTCGTAGTAGCCGTGCTCGGGGTCCTGGACGACCCAGCGGTTGGGCAGGCCACGCAGGGCGTTACGGGTCGGCAAGGTGAGTCGCGCCGTGGGCGGGGTGACGATCTGCAAGGCCCGGTCGGAGCCGGTCGCGGTGCGCAGGGCGTCGGAGAGCCAGCTGGTCATGGCGATCAAGGGGCGGTCCTGGATGACCACGGCGGTGGTGCCCGTGAGAACGTCCACGGCAGGGCTGCCGGTTGCCGGGGCCGGGATCGCGGAGACGTCGGTGGTGAGGGGGACGACGTCAGTGGTTGCGGCCTCCGGCGGCCATACCGTCCCGCCCAGCACGGTGACCAGGCGGCCGGCGAAGGAGCCCGCGAGGCGTGCTGCTTCGGCCACGGCGGTCGAGGCGCGGGCTTCGGTCCACCACACCGGCGCTTCCTCCACCGCGTGGCCGAGGAGGCGGGTGGCCTCGCCGGGCACCTGGACGAGGATGGGCGTCTCCACCGAGACGAGGGGGCGGCCGTCGGGGGAGCAGAGTTGGACGACCGCGCCGTCGGCTGCGGTGTTCACGCCGAGGTCGGGGCCGCCGGCGTACAGGCCCGCGAGCAGGGTGGGCAGGTCCGGCATCTCGGGGGTGAGGGCGATGACGTCCTTGGTCACGGGCCTTCTTCGTCTGCGAGGGCGGTCTGGATGAGCTGGTGGGGCCGTCCGCGGCGCGCGAGTGTGCCCCGGCCGGGCGGCTGCTGGGAGGCGTAAAGGCCGGGGAAGAGCTGGCCTTCGCTGCGGTCGCCGGTCATGACGAGGGCGGTGGTGCCGGTTTCGCGCAGGGTGGTGAGGAGGGGTTCGTAGAGCGCGCGGGAGGATCCGGCGGCGCGGCGGGCGATGACGAAGTGCAGGCCGATGTCCTGCGCGGAGGAGACGTACGGCAGGAAGGGCGCCAACGGCTGTTGCCCGGCCGTGGTGAGGATGTCGTAGTCGTCGACCAGGATGACGATGCGGGGGCCGGTGAAGGAGAGCTCGTCGGTCATCGGGGCGTCGGGGTCCGCGGTATCCGGAAGGCGCTTCTCCAGCTCTGCCGCGATGCCGGTGGACAATGCGCCCGCGAGCTTGGCGTTGTGGGCGTAGCCGCCACGGTAGGGCTCGGGGACCACGCCGCGCAGGCCGCGGCGGGGGTCGTAGACGCCGAAGACGAGTTCCTTGTCGCTGTGCCGCTGGACGAGTTGGGTGGCGATGAGCTTCAGCAGGTTGGTCTTGCCGCACTCGTTGTCGCCGAGGATCAACAGGTGCTGGTCGGTGCCGAACAGGTCGAGCAGGACCGGTGAGAGGGTCTCCTGGTCAACGCCCACGGGGATCGCCGCCGGTTCGGTGGCCGGTGACGGCAGCTTGTCCGCGGGCAGGCGGGTGGGCAGGACCCGTACGGGCGGGGCGAGTTCGCCGTGCCAGGAGGCGCGGATCGTGCGGGCGGTGCGTTCGAGGGCCGGGCCCAGGTCGCCGGTCTCCGGCCGGTTGTCGATGCGGGGCAGCGCGACCTGCGCGAACAGCTTGCCGTCGGTCAGGACGCGGCCGGGGGTGTCGGGGGCGAGGGTCTCGGACAGTTTGCGGTCGATGGAGGAGTCGGCCGGGTCGTTCAGGCGCAGTTCGACGCGGGTGCCGAACATCGACTGGGTGGCGATGCGGACGTCGTTCCAGCGCAGCATGCCCGCGACGACGTGGATGCCGTAGCCGCCGCCGCGTTTGAGCAGGTCGGCCACCGCGTCGTCGAGGTCGGCGAACTCGTCGCGCAGGGCGCCGTATCCGTCGATGATCAGCACGATGTCGGTGGCGGCCAGGTCAGGCAGCCGGCCCTCGGAGCGCAGGTGGCGCAGTTGGTCGACGGAGTCGATGCCGTGTTCGCGGAACACCTCCTCGCGGATCGCCAGCATGCCGCGCACCTCGGCGACTGTGCGGGCGGCCCGCTCGTGGTCGGCGCGGGAGGCGATGCCGCCGACGTGTGGCAGGGCGGACAGGGCGGACAGGCCGCCGCCTGCGAGGTCGACGCCGTAGACGGCGACGTCGGACGGGGTGTGGGTGAGGGCCAGGGAGAGGGCGAGAGTGCGCAGGAGGGTGGTCTTGCCGGACTGCGGGCCTCCGATGACGGCCGTGTGCCCGCCGGCGACGGTCAGGTCCAGCTGCCACGGTTGCTGCCACTGTCGTGCCGGATTGTCCAGGACGCCGAGCGGGACGTGCATCGGTCCGCCTGTGTGGGCGAGTCGCACACCGTCTGTGTCGGCTCGGAGCGGGCCCGCGGCCGTGTCGAGAGTGGTGGCGTCGGGCAGTGGGGGCAGCCAGATGCGGCGTACGGGCGGTGCTGCTGTGGCGAGTTGGCCGACCATGACGGACAGGACCGTCGGGCCGGTTTCCCGCTGGGGAACGACAGGCTCGTCCACCGCCTCGGATTCCAGAGGGGTGTTGTACGCCGGGTAGGGGCGGGCGAGTGGCTCTTCGTCGCGTTGGTCGCGCTGGGCCGGTCCGCGGTAGGGACCCGAGACGTATCCGGCCTTGAAGCGCTCGTAGGTGGAGGTGTCGACCTTGAGGTAGCCGAAGCCCGGCAGCGGCGGGAGGTGGAAGGCGTCGGTGGTGTCGAGGACGGTGCGGGACTCGTCCGCGGAGAAGGTGCGCAGGCCGAGCCGGTAGGAGAGGTAGGTGTCCAGGCCCTTGAGTTTGCCGCCCTCGATGCGCTGGCTCGACAGCAGCAGGTGAACGCCGATGGAGCGGCCGATGCGGCCGATGGACAGGAACAGGTCGATGAAGTCCGGTTTGGCGGTGATGAGTTCGCCGAACTCGTCGATGACGACGAACAGGTGGGGGAGGGGCTCCAGGTCGGGGCGGGTCGCTTCGCGCAGGGCGGTGTAGTGGCCGATGTCGGCGATGTTCCCGGCGTCTTTGAGGACCTGCTGGCGGCGTTTGACCTCGCCGGCCAGGCTGGAGTGGACGCGTTCGACGAGGCCGGCCTGGTTCTCCAGGTTGGTGATCACACCGGCCACGTGGGGGAGTTCCGCGAACGGGGCGAAAGTGGCGCCGCCCTTGTAGTCGACCAGGACGAGGGCCAGGTCTTCCGGGGAGTGGGTGGCGGCGAGGGCGAGGACGAGGGTGCGCAGCAGTTCACTCTTGCCGGAGCCGGTGGCGCCCACGCACAGTCCGTGCGGGCCCATGCCGAGCTGCGAGGACTCCTTCAGGTCCAGCAGCACCGGCTCGTGGCGGTCGGTGAGGCCGATGGGGACGCGCAGGAAGTCCCTCTCGCCGCGGGGCGCCCACAGGCGGCGCAGGTCGAGATCGGCCGGGTCGTCGATGCCCAGGAGGGCAGGGAAGTCCACCGGGCCGGACACGGGCGTGCCCTCGGCCGCCGACTCGGCCGACAGGCGCAGTGGGGCGAGCATGCGGGCGACGCCCTCGGCTCCGGCGGCGCTCACCGCGTCAACCGTGCCGTGGGCGGAGGGCGTGTTCGGGGCGCGCAGGTCGTCGACGGCGATCCGGGCGCCGTCGACGGTGTTG
>NZ_JBEXSH010000242.1:0-10671 GCF_040613555.1 Streptomyces sp. NPDC006265 | reverse complement strand
CTCGCCCACGGAGACGACGGGCACCGGCGGCGACGGCGGCACGGTCGCGGAGGGCCCGGCCGAGCCGCAGCCCGTCGCCGAGACGCCCGCCGCCGCTTAGACCGCGTCGCCGCCTGATCCGCGGCGCTGCCCGGACCGCGTCGAGAAAGCGGCGCCCACCGCTGGGGGGGCGCCGTACCAGGCCCATCCGGTCAGGCACTGCATCACCGCTCGTCCGGCTGGGCACCGCATCGTTCGTTCGTTCGGTCGGGCACTGCATCACCGCTCGTCCGGCCGGGCACCGCATCGTCCGTTCGTTCGGTCGGGCACCAGACCACCGCCCAACCCGGCCAGACGCTTTGCACCCCGACAGTCGGTCGGAGGAAGCCGGGCCTTCCGGGGTGGCGGGGGCGCCTCCCGGTCGGGGTCGGCCGCTCCGGCCGACCAGCCGACGGCGCAGCGGACACGCAACCGCGATGTCCCGCCGACCGGGCCCGTCCCCGCCACACCGTCCGCCCGCCCCGTCCCCGTACCACCACCCCATCCCGCACCACCCGGAGTACCACCACCCATGGCATCCCGTACTCGCCGTTCCGGGCGCGCGTCCCGAGCCCCTGGCGGCTCCAGGCGCCGACGCCTGCCCATGCGTCTGTTGCTGCCCCTCCTCGTACTCGTCGCGCTGGGCGCGATGCTCATGCTGCGCGGATACGTGCACAGCGAGATCCTCGCCGACCACCGCGTCGGACCGCCCGCCGCGAACGACCGCGTCCCGAAGGACATCCTCAAGGGCGGCCCGGTCATCGACACCCGCAGCGGGAAGGCGACCAGCCTGGACCTCCCGGACCACGAGCTGGTGCTGACGTTCGACGACGGTCCCGACCCGATGTGGACGCCCAAGGTCCTCGACGTGCTGAAGAAGCACGACGCCCACGCCGTCTTCTTCATCACCGGCACCATGGCCTCCCGCTACCCGGACCTCGTCCAGCGCATGGTCGACGAGGGCCACGAGATCGGGCTGCACACCTTCAACCACCCCGACCTGTCCCTGCAGAGCAAGAGCCGGGTCGACTGGGAGCTGTCGCAGAACCAGCTCGCGCTCGCCGGTGCCGCCGGCATCCGCACCTCGCTGTTCCGCCCGCCCTACTCGTCGTTCGCCCAGAACATGGACAACAACACCTGGCCGGTCACCGAGTACATCGGCAGCAAGGGCTACATCACCATCGTCAACGACACCGACAGCGAGGACTGGCGCAGGCCCGGGGCCGAGCAGATCATCCGCAACGCCACGCCGAAGAAGGGCCACGGTGCCATCGTGCTGATGCACGACTCCGGTGGTGACCGCTCCCAGACCGTGGCCGCCCTCGACCGGTACGTCTCCGGGCTGACGGACGAGGGCTACCGCTTCCACACCCTCACCGCCGCCCTCGACGCCCCCAGCGCGCACACCCCGGTCGCCGGGCTGGAGACGCTGAAGGGTGACGCGTGGGTGTTCCTGGTGCAGGCCTCGGAGAAGGTGACCGGGGTGCTCGTCGCCGGCCTCGCCGTCGTCGGCGTGCTGGTCTTCGGCCGTCTCGGGCTGATGCTGATCCTCTCCGTGGCGCACGCCCGCCGGGTGCGGCGGCGCGGCTTCCGCTGGGGCGACCCGATCACGGAACCGGTCTCCGTCCTCGTGCCCGCCTACAACGAGGCCAAGTGCATCGAGCAGACGGTCCGTTCCCTCGTCGCCGGTGACCACCCCATCGAAGTGCTGGTCATCGACGACGGCTCCAGCGACGGCACCGCCCGCATCGTCGAGAACCTCGACCTGCCCGGCGTACGCGTCGTCCGCCAGCTCAACGCGGGCAAGCCCGCCGCCCTCAACCGGGGCATCGCCAACGCCAAGTACGACCTGATCGTGATGATGGACGGCGACACGGTCTTCGAACCGACGACCGTCCGCGAACTCGTGCAGCCCTTCGGCGATCCGCGCGTCGGCGCCGTCGCGGGCAACGCCAAGGTCGGCAACCGCGACTCGCTCATCGGCGCGTGGCAGCACATCGAGTACGTGATGGGCTTCAACCTCGACCGCCGCATGTACGACGTGCTGCGCTGCATGCCCACCATCCCCGGCGCGGTCGGGGCGTTCCGGCGCAGCGCACTGGAACGCGTCGGCGGCATGAGCGACGACACGCTCGCCGAGGACACCGACATCACCATGGCCATGCACCGCGACGGCTGGCACGTGGTGTACGCCGAGAAGGCCGTCGCCTGGACCGAGGCCCCGGAGTCCGTCCAGCAGCTGTGGTCCCAGCGCTACCGCTGGTCGTACGGCACCATGCAGGCCGTCTGGAAGCACCGCCGGTCCCTCGTCGAGCGGGGGCCCTCGGGCCGCTTCGGCCGGGTGGGCATGCCCCTGGTCTCGATGTTCATGGTCGTGGCGCCGCTGCTGGCCCCGCTGATCGACGTGTTCCTGCTGTACGGGCTGGTGTTCGGCCCCACGGAGAAGACCATCGGCGCCTGGCTGGGCGTTCTCGCGGTACAAGGGGTGTGCGCGGCCTACGCGTTCCACCTGGACAAGGAACGCATGACCCACCTCATCTCACTCCCGCTCCAGCAGATCCTCTACCGCCAGCTCATGTACGTCGTCCTGCTCCAGTCCTGGATCACCGCCCTCACCGGCGGCCGGCTGCGCTGGCAGAAGCTGCGGCGCACGGGCGCGGTGGGCCTGCCCGGGGGCGGAACGCCCGCACCCCGGGCGATGGACGGGAGGCCGGTCGGATGACCACCGCTCCCGTCACCGAGGCTCCGCGGCAGGAGCCGACCGCCGTCAAGAAGCCCGGCCGCGACCGGTACTTCGACCTGCTGCGCGCCCTCGCCCTGTTCCGTGTCGTGCTGTACCACCTGACGGGCTGGGCCTGGCTGCCGCTGGTGTTCCCGTCCATGGGCGTGATGTTCGCGCTCGCCGGGAACCTCATGGCCCGCTCGCTGAAGCGCCCGGCCGTGCAGGTGATCCGCGGCCGGATGCGGCGGCTGCTGCCCCCGCTGTGGCTGCTCGGCGTCGTCGGCGTCACCGCCATGGTCCTCCAGGGCTGGGGCCCGGACGAGGACGGGCACCCGGGCTGGTGGCTGCTCCACCTGGCCTTCTGGATCGTCCCGCTCAGCGACCCGCCCTACGCGGAGGGGCTGCCCGGCGTCCACGGCTTCATCGGCGAGAACTGGGCCGCGGACCTCGCGGGCCCGCTGTGGTACATCCGCGCCTACCTCTGGTACGTCCTGCTGTCCCCGGTGCTGCTGAAGGCCCTGCGCGTCCTGCCGGCCCTCACGATCTTCATGCCGGTCGCCCTGGCCGTCGCTTTCGAGCAGGGCTGGATCACGCTGCCCGGCGAGCGGATCCCCTCGGCGCTCACGGACTTCTCCACCTTCGGTGCCTGCTGGATCCTCGGCATGGCCCACCAGGAGGGCATCCTGAAGCGGCTACCGCGCTACATCGTGCCGTCCGTCGCACCCGTCATCTCGCTGGCCGGCCTCTGGTACGCCCTGCACCACGACTTCGGCACCGGCAACGACCTGGACAGCATGCCGCTCGCCCAGGCCCTGTGGTCCTTCGGCACGGTGGTCCTGCTGCTGCACCTCAGCCCGTCCTGGTCCGAGTGGCCACGCCGGCTGCGCCTCCTCGCGGGGACGATCACGCTGCTCAACTCCCGGGCCGTGACCATCTACCTGTGGCACAACACCTGCATCCTGATCGGCGCCACCCTGTGGGACCGGCTGTGGGGCTTCCCCGTGCTGGAGCAGAACGTGCCCGGGCTGCTGGAGAGCATCTGGCCGGTGCTGGTCCTGGCCTGGATCCTCATCGGCTGCTGCATCCTGGCCTTCGGCTGGGCGGAGGACCTGGCGGCCAAGCAGAGGCCGCGGCTGTGGCCGACGGGGGAAGCCCCGGCGAAGGCCCGCGGGGGCCGGAGGCGCGCCTGACGGACCCCGTTCCCCCGGGCCTCACCGGTGTGGAAAACTGCACGGGTTGCGCTTGTGAACGAAAGTGGCCCGGGGGAGCGGTGGGATGAGTAAGCGGCAGATGAAGAAGATGCTGCGGTTGATGGCGAGCGGGGAACCGGTCGAGCTCACCAGCCCGATGGCGTCCGTGAAGAAGCTCGCCCGGCTGGCCTTCGTCGCCCAGCAGTTCGGCTACGAGTACGCCGACGTACGCCAGAGCAGCGGCCGCAACGGCGCGCTCACCATGCTGATCCTGCCCGATCCGAGCCCGCAGGCCCGGGCCCGGGCCGGGCAGAACTGGGCGCAGTACCCCGACGCGGCCGACGGCGTCTCCCTGCCGCCGCTCGTGCCCGACGCCTTCGAACTCCTCAAGGCCCGCATCAACTTCGACCTCACCGGCAAGAACGCCGAGAAGCGCATGGGGTACGGGGCCCTGGGTGTCTCCGTCGGCTGTGTGATCCTCGCCTTCCGATTCGGGGGCGAGTCCACCGACTTCGTCGCGGCCGGTGTGGTGTGGCTGCTGCTCATGGCGATCTTCGGCATCGGCCTGGTGGTGACGCGCAAGCGCAACGCCAAGTTCGCGGCCCGGCTCCAGGCTGCCGGGTTCACGCCGATCAGTGATGAGGGCGGTCGGGTGCGGTATCTGCCACCGGGTGCGCAGATTCCGGGGCAGCATGCGGGCCAGATTCCAGGGCAGATGCCCGGCCAGGGGACCCCCTTCGCCGCCGGACCCTACGGCCGGCAGGCCCCCGGCCCCTACCCGGGGCAGCCCTCCGCCCCGGCCGCCGGCCCCTACCCGGGGCAGCTCTCCGCCCCGGCCCCGTACGGCCACCAGCCCACCCCGGGGCCCCACAGCGCGCCCCAGCCCCCGGGCCCGTACGCCGCGCCGCAGCAGCCTCAGCCGCCGTACGGACAGCCGCAGCCCTACCCCCAGCAGGGCGCCCAGCCGCCGCACCCCCAGCAGAACCCGCACTGGCAGCCCCCGCAGCGCTGACGCCCCCGCCCCCTGTCCCGCTCTTGAGCAGGGGGCGACCCACACGACCTCTCATCCGCCCTCTCCGCCGGGTGAGAGCAAATTCCCCTTCCGGTCATCCGGTGCCACAGCCCGGAAACGAGCCCTCCCTACCTTCGTGACCAGCCACTGGCAGTGCGACCTGAGCCCGGAGAACCGTGGAGGCCTGAGATGACAGCCCCGACCCCCGTCAGTACAACCCCCAAGGGGTCTCGCTGGATCGAGCAGTGGGATCCCGAGGACGAGACCTTCTGGGAGTCGGAGGGCAAGCACATCGCCCGCCGGAACCTGACCTACTCGGTGATCTCCGAGCACATCGGATTCTCCGTATGGAGCATGTTCTCGGTCCTCGCCCTGTTCATGGGCCCCGAGTACGGCATCGACCCCGCCGGCAAGTTCTTCCTCGTCGCCGTTGCCTCCCTGGTCGGCGCCTGCCTGCGGGTGCCCTACGGCTTCGCTGTCGCCCGCTTCGGTGGCCGGAACTGGACCATCTTCAGCGCGGGTCTGCTGCTGGCGCCGAGCACGGCGCTGCTGTTCGTGATGGAGCCCGGCACCTCGTACTCCACCTTCATGCTGGTCGCGGTCCTCACCGGTGTGGGCGGGGCGAACTTCGCCTCGTCCATGACCAACATCAACAACTTCTACCCGCTGCGTCTCAAGGGCTGGGCCCTCGGCATGAACGCGGGCGGCGGAAACATCGGCGTCGCGGTCGTCCAGCTGCTGGGTCTGCTGGTCATCGGGCTCGTCGGCGCCGGCCACCCCCGTCTCCTGCTGGCGATCTACATTCCGCTCATCATCCTGGCGACCGTGCTGAGCGCCCGCTACATGGACAACCTCGCGCCGGTGCGCAACGACACCGGGGCGGCCAAGGAGGCTCTGAAGGAGGGACACACCTGGATCATGTCCTTCCTCTACATCGGCACCTTCGGCTCGTTCATCGGCTACAGCTTCGCCTTCGGACTCGTGCTGACGAACCAGTTCGGCCGCACGCCGCTGCAGGCGGCCGCCCTCACCTTCATCGGTCCGCTGCTGGGCTCGGTGATCCGGCCCATCGGCGGGCAGCTCGCCGACCGGATCGGCGGTGCCAAGGTCACGCTGTGGAACTTCGGGCTCATGGCCGTCGCCACCGCAGTCATCGTCACCGCGTCGGTGCAGGAGTCCCTGCCGCTGTTCATCGGCGGGTTCATCGCCCTCTTCATCCTCACCGGCGTCGGCAACGGCTCCACGTACAAGATGATCCCCGGCATCTACCGCGCCAAGGCCGCGGCCAAGGGAATGACCGGTGAGGGCGCGGCGGTCTACGCCCGCCGGCTGTCCGGCGCCTCCATGTCCCTCATCGGCGCGGTGGGCGCCCTCGGTGGCCTCGGCATCAACCTGTCGCTGCGCCAGTCCTTCCTCACCGTCGGCTCCGGAACCGGCGCCTTCATCGCCTTCCTCGCCTACTACGGCGTCTGCTTCGTGGTCACCTGGGCCGTATACCTTCGCCGCCCGGCCGCCTCGGAGACCCACGCCAGCTCGGCGACCGAGGCGAAGCCGCAGCTCAGCTACGCCGAGGTGTGACGTAACACCAGCGACATCACGCCGATCCGGGCCTGTCACGAGCCGTTGACAGGCTCGATCGGCATGTAGGTACGCCGTACCCACGAAGTACGACGACTGGATGCGGGACGAGAGCCATGTACGAGGAAGAACAGCGACCGGACCACGGGCCCCTGGCGGGTTTCACCGTGGGTGTGACGGCCGCGCGCCGGGCCGATGAGCTCGGGGTGCTGCTGCAGCGACGCGGTGCCGCCGTCCTGCACGCCCCCGCCCTGCGGATCGTGCCGCTCGCCGACGACAGCGAGCTGCTGGCCGCGACGAAGGAGATCATCGAGCAGGCGCCGGACATCGTCGTCGCCACGACCGCGATCGGGTTCCGGGGCTGGGTCGAGGCCGCGGACGGCTGGGGGCTCGGGGAAGAGCTGCTGTCCCGGCTGGGCGGCGTACGGATCATGGCGCGCGGGCCGAAGGTCAAGGGCGCGGTGCGGGCCGCCGGGCTGACGGAGGAGTGGTCGCCGTCGTCGGAGTCCATGGCGGAGGTGTTGGACCGGCTGCTGGAGGAGGGCGTCGACGGTCTGCGGATCGCGATCCAGCTGCACGGTGAGCCGCTGCCCGGGTTCGTGGAGGCGCTGCGGGCGGGCGGGGCCGAGGTGCTCGGGGTGCCCGTCTACCGCTGGATGCCGCCGGAGGACCTCACTCCGGTCGACCGTCTGCTGGACGCGACGGTCGCCCGGGCCCTGGACGCGGTCACCTTTACCAGTGCCCCGGCCGCGGCCTCGCTCCTCTCCCGGGCGAAGGACCGCGGGCTGCTCGACGAGGTCCTGGCGGCGCTGAGCCACGACGTCCTTCCGGCCTGCGTCGGCCCGGTCACCGCCCTCCCTCTGCAATCCCGCGGCATTGACACGATCCAGCCCGAACGCTTCCGGCTCGGTCCTCTGGTCCAGCTCCTGTGCCAGGAACTCCCCGCGCGGGCACGCTCCTTCCCCGTCGCCGGGCACCGCGTGGAGATCCGGGGCCACGCCGTCCTGGTCGACGGCGATCTCAAGCCGGTGCCGCCCGCCGGCATGTCCCTGTTGCGCGCCCTGTCCCACCGCCCCGGCTGGGTCGTCGCCCGCGCGGACCTCCTGCGCGCCCTGCCCGGCTCCGGCCGCGACGAGCACGCGGTGGAAACCGCCATGGCCCGCCTCCGCACGGCCCTCGGCACGCCGAAGCTGATCCAGACGGTGGTCAAACGGGGCTACCGCCTGGCCCTGGACCCGAGCGCGGAAACGAAATACGCGGACGCGTGAGTACGTCCGGGGGTTGAGCCGGATCGCGACATCCTTTGCCCCGTCGTCAGCCGGGGCGCGCTGCCTGTCGTCGGTGGGGCGGCCAAGGCACTGCGTGCGGGTCCGACTGGAGCGTGGTGCCGGTGGAGGGGTCTGGCGGAGACCCGGGCACCGTGCGTTACGAAGGTCCTTGCGTCGGGTGTTGCCGACGCGGGCGCGGCGTTCCACGGGTGCCCGACGGCTGCGTGACGTCGCGGTTCTGTGCGGCGGGGCCTGGCCGCCGGAGCGTGAAGCTCGCGGCCTGAGGGGGCGTGCGGCGGGGGGTTCGGCCGTCGGGGATGACCTCGTCGGGGGATGTCGGACGAGAGTCCGGGTCCTGGCGTTGCCGAGGGCGCGGGTGGGGCGCCCACGGGTGCCCGACGGCTGCGTGACGTCGCGGTTCTGTGCGGGCGGGGCTTGGCCGCCGGAGCGTGAAGCTCGCGGCCTGAGGGGGGCGTGCCGCGGGGGTTCGGCCGCCGGGGACGGCCTCGGGGGGGGGGTCTCCGACGAGAGGTCTGCCGCTGGAGCGATCGTCACCAGAGCGGGATGCCCTGTGGGATCCCCGCCGGAGCGTGACCTCGTGGAAGGCTTCTGGGGCGGGCCCGGCTGTCGGGCCCTGGTTCCGGCGGCCGACGCGGGACGCCATGCGCGGCCCCACGGCCCGGGCCGTGGCGCCCTGCGCGCCCCCGGCCCAGGCGGGACGCCTCGTCCGGACCCGGCCCAGGCCCGCCGCTCGCCGCGGGTGTGGCCGGAACGGGCGTTCCGTACCGGAGTCCGGCGCGGCGAGGTGTGCGCGAGGGGTTTTCGGCGTCGTAGCGGGCAGGCACTGTAAGAGGGAGCGGCCCACCGGCCCTCTCGTCGGTGTCCCACGCGACGCGTCTCACCGAAGCCCCCGCGACCGGGGTGAACCCTAGGCGGTGACAGGCACATGGCACTGGGTACGGCCACGGCCCCCTACGAGCTGCGGTTCGACGCCGGGCGGATCTGCCTGGACCTGCTCTCCACCACGCACCCGGAGGAACGGCTCGACTCCGTGGACGTGCTGCGCGCCTGGATCACCGGCTCCGGACTCGTCCCCGCGGACACCGACCTGGCCCACGCCGACACCGGCTGGCTGCTGGCCTTCCGCGCACTGCGCTCCCAGGTCGACCGGTTGGTGCGCTGCCGACCGAGGCCGGGAGTCGCGACGTACGACCTCGCCCTCGCCCGGGTCAACGACCTGGCCCGCACCGCGCCCCCGGCCCCGCGCGCGGTCCGCGGCGAAGACGGCCAGCTGCTGCGGCGGTTGGACGGCCCGCCCGGCTGCGCCGCCCTGCTCGCGGCCGTCGCCCGGGACGCCCTGGACCTGCTGACCGACCCCGTCGCCCGCGCGGCCCTGCGCCAGTGCGAGGGGGACAACTGCCCCATCGTGTACCTCGACACGTCCCGGGGACGCAGGAGGCGCTGGTGCTCCAGTGAGGTCTGCGGGAACCGCGAACGCGTCGCCCGGCACCGCCGCCGCGCGGCACTCGCCCGCGCGTAAACGGAATTGAGTGGTCCGTGCACTCAATTCCCCTGTCCTAAATGCGACTTCTGCGACCCCGGCGTCGAAGTGATTTCGATTACATGCCGTTTACCTACGCCACCGTAGGGGAGGCGTGGCTTGATCTTGTCGATGTGGCGGAAATGTGAAGAACGCAGGGTGGGAATGTGACTCCATGTCCCGCTCGTCACGTCATCCCGAAGAAATCTGCCGGGTCTCTTTGAACGCCCAACCGCTCGCATCCGTACGGCATGTGGAGCGACCGACTGGGGGAACCCCCGGACATCGGAGGTGGGCGTGCGCAAGGATTCCGTCGTGGCCAATGAACGAGCACCGAGGGCCCGACATCGCATGTCCCAGCCCTCGGAACCCGACGAGGAGTTGATGCGTGCGCTCTATCGCGAACACGCCGGACCTCTGCTTGCGTATGTCCTGCGCCTGGTCGCCGGAGACCGGCAGCGCGCCGAGGACGTCGTGCAGGAGACGCTCATCCGTGCCTGGAAGAACGCCGGTCAGCTCAATCGAGCGACCGGATCGGTACGCCCCTGGCTGGTGACGGTCGCCCGGCGCATCGTCATCGACGGCCACCGCAGCCGGCAGGCCCGGCCGCAGGAGGTCGACCCGTCGCCGCTGGAGGTCATCCCCGCGGAGGACGAGATCGACAAGGCGCTGTGGCTGATGACTCTCTCGGACGCACTCGACGACCTGACCCCTGCCCACCGGGAGGTGCTCGTCGAGACGTACTTCAAGGGGCGTACCGTCAATGAGGCTGCCGAGACCTTGGGCATACCCAGCGGAACCGTCCGCTCCAGGGTGTTCTACGCCCTGCGTTCGATGAAGCTGGCACTGGAGGAGCGGGGGGTGACGGCGTGATGAGTGTTTACGGGGGTAACCAGGGATTCGGTACGGGAGGCGTGGGTATGTCTGGTCCCATGCAGGAGTCCCCGGTGCCGAATGAGCACGAGACCGTCGGCGCCTACGCCCTCGGCATCCTCGACGACGCCGAGGCAACCGCTTTCGAAGCCCACCTCGCGACCTGCGAATGGTGCGCTCAGCAGCTCGACGAACTGGCCGGCATGGAGCCGATGTTCGCCGCCCTCGCCGATCTGCCCGGCTCCGGCAGCACCCCCGCGATCGGCGAGTCGCTGTCCGCGAAGCCCCGGCCGCGTCTGGTGGAGAAGCTGGTCGACGAGGTCGCCGACCGCCGCGCCCAGAAGCGCCGCCGCAGCTTCTACATGGTGGCCGCGGCCGGGGCGCTGCGGAGCCGCGGTCGGGGCGGCCGCCGGGGTCGGGTCGCCTCGGGGCAAGAGCAGAGAGATCGGGGGGTTCGGTAATGCCGGTGG
>NZ_JBEXSH010000241.1:0-10681 GCF_040613555.1 Streptomyces sp. NPDC006265 | reverse complement strand
TTGAGGAGCGGCGTCCGGTGCGTGCTCTCGGCGTGCCGGCCGGAAGCCCTCGTACTGGACGTACTCGGGGTTTCGGCCGGTGCGGCGAGTGGGGGCACCCCCTGCCCGAGCGGAGTCGAGAGCGTGGGCGAGCGTGCCGGGCGTCGTGACGGGGCGAACGTTGCCTGTCGCGGCACTAGCACACCTCTTCCAGATCCCGCCAGTCACGAGAATCCGGACTGTCCGCCACCCACCCGTCCAGCAACCCCCGGACCAGCGCAGCCGGCGCAGCCAGCCCGCACTCCCGCTCGGGAACCCACAGCTGCCCGTCCGTCCGGTGCCCCAGTGGCCCGGGGTGCCCCGGCTCACTGTGATCGTGCGGATCGAGATGTTCCCCGTCGCCCTCGTCCGACGGCATCCGGGACTCCGAGCACATCCGGCACAGCAACCGCACCGACGAGGACCAGTCCTCCGCGGCGAACCCTGCGTCCCCGGCCAGCTGCTCCAGCGCGTCCCGGTCCGCCTCCGTCGCCGCCTCCAGCAGCACCACCCAGGTCGGCACGGGCGACGGCGCCCACAGCTCGATCTCGTCGAACACCGGGTACGTGTGCCCGGCGGCGATCGTGCGCTCCCCGTGCGGCACCCCGTCGTGCAGGACGACCTCGCCCCAGCGTCGCCCCGACGACGGCAGCGGGATGGACAGCACCTCGATCCGCGCGGGATCCAGCCGCCGCCCCCACACGACCTCGGCCTCCCCCTCCGGGGACAGCCGTACGGCCGCGCTGCCGAGGTCCATGCCGAGGGGTTCACCGGGGTCGTTGGCCGGCCCTGGCACCCGCAGCCCGTAGGCCTGCCAGGCACGGCGGGCCAGCGGCCAGTCCTGGAGCGCGGTCGCGGCGATGCCGACGTTCCACCAGTCGGGCGCGCCGGTGTCCCGGTCGAGCAGCGCCACGGCCCTGAGTCCGGCCGCCCGCGCCTGCTCCCAGTCGTGCCGGAACTTGTGCAGCAGCGCGAGGTTGAACCAGGACTCGGAAAGCCAGGGCTCCAGATCGGCGGCACGTGTCAACAGTGCGCCCGCGTCCTCGTACCGGCCGTCGCCGATGAGGGTGAACGCCCGGTCCGTGGCCTGCCGCCAGGAGGCGGAGGGCCGGTGCCGTCCCTTGCCGAAGATCCTCACGATTCCCGCCTGCCAGTTCCGTGCGGTGGGCTGGCCGTAGCTGTGTTTCGAGCCCCCGGACACCTTCTCCTTCGCATCCAACCACGTACGGCCTCGAGGGCGCTCATTACCCATGGGTTACCCAGCCACGGGCAGGGTCAGACTGCTCCTTGCCAGTACGCGGGCCAGTGATTCCACCACCTCCGGGGCGTACGTCCCGGAGGTGGCGAGCCGGAGTTCCTCCAACGCCGTCAGCAGCCCGCCGGGCCCTCCTTCCCGGGACTTCTCCTCGTACGCGTTCACGGCCCGGACGATTCGCGCGGCGAGCGGCTGCTCGGCGTAGGGGTCGGCCTGCCGCTCCACGACCACGGCCACCGCCTCGTCGACGCCCGTCTGCCGTACGACGGCTCCGCCGAGCAGGGCGATCCGCCGCTGTTCCGCGGCGGGCAGCGCGGCGGTGGCGCCCGCGGGCACCGGGTCGACGAGGCTCAGCTGGCCGATGTCGTGCATGAGCGCGGCGTACTCCAGCACGGCGAGCTCGGGCTCGGTCAGCCCCAGGTCGCGCCCCACCGCCTTGCTGACGGCGGCCACGCGCCGGGCGTGGCCGCAGGGGGTGTATCCGGCGACCTCGGTGGCCCGGGCGAGGGAGGCGATGGTCTGCCGGTAGGTCGCCCGGACGGCGGCGTACCGGCGGAACGCCATCTGGGCGAGCAGCAGCGGAACGGAGAAGACGGGCAGCGCCCACAGCCCCACCACGGCGACCGCCAGCGCCATCACCGCACCGGTGGCGATGACGGCGGACCCGATGCCGCATACGGCCCGCAGCTCGTCCCTCAGCACCGGCCCGAAGGGCCAGCCGGTGCGGGTGTGGGCCAGGGCGGCGGCGAGCACCGCGTCGCACAGCGCGGTCAGGGACAGCAGCGCGAGGAGCAGCAGGGCGTAGGCGGGACCGCCCCAGTCGTCGAACATGCCCCGGTTGTAGGGGGGCTGGAAGCACAAGGAGACGAATCCGACGGTGAGCACCCGGCGCGCCAGGTGGTCGAGGGTGGGCCCCTGCCCGCGTGCGACGTGCGGGACGCTGCCGAGCAGCGAGGCGGCCAGCACGACGGCGACGACCTGGCCCGGGCCGTGGTGGGTGGCCCGGCCGCCCGCCTCTCCGAGCAGGGCGTAGGCCAGGGCCGCGGCGGCCCCGAGGGGTGCCGGCTCCCGGACCCGGGCGCGGTGGCGCCGGGTGAGCTCTCCGACGGTGACGAGGACCCCGAAGGCGAGGGCGACCCGGCGTTCCTCGAGGCCGTGGTGAAGGGTGACGCCGAGGGAGCCGGCTGCGAAGAGGGCGGCACAGGCGTGGACGAGGGTGAGGAGCGGGGGCGGCCGGTACGCGCTCATCGGTGTGCTCCCGGACGGCCGGCCAGGCGGGTGCCGGGCGGGGGCACCCGGGGCGGGCGGGTCTCCTCGTCGTCGGCGGTCACGGCGGGGTGCCATCCCGTGCGCCCGACGGCCTCGACGAGCGCCGCGACCATCACCGGATCGAACTGGCTGCCCGCGCACCGCTCCAGCTCCGCCAGGGCCACGGAGACGGGCCGGGCCCTGCTGTAGCTGCGGGTGGAGGTCATGGCGTCGAAGGCGTCCGCGACCGCCACGACCCGGGCGGACTCGGGGATCTGACGGCCCACCAGCCCGTAGGGGTAGCCGCTGCCGTCGAGCCGCTCGTGGTGGTGCAGTACGGCGGCGCGGGCCTCGCCGAGGAAACCGATGCCGCGCACCATCTCGTGCCCGTACTCGGGGTGCAGCTCGATCACCCGCCGTTCCTCGGGTGTCAGCGGCCCGTCCTTCCTGAGCAGCCGGGTGGGCACGCCCAGCTTGCCCACGTCGTGCAGGATCCCGGCGAAGCGGAGCACCTCCACGCGCTCGTCGGCCATGCCCAGCTCACGTGCGATCATCATGGAGGCCTGCCCGACGCGCTCGCTGTGCCCGCGGGTGTACCCGTCCTTGATGTCGACGGCCTGCACCAGCGCCCGGATGGTCGCCTGATGGGCGGCGCGTTCCCGGTGGTACTGCGCGAACGCCCACCATGAGACGCACATGGGCAGCAGTACGAGCAGCGCGGAGACGGGTCCGTAGGGGCTGCGCCACAGGACGGCCATCATCAGACCGGCGAGGCCGTGCACGGCGATCGGCGCGAGCGAGCGGGCCACCAGGCCGCGCCAGGCCCGCCGCACCGGCACCCGTTCCGCGACGGCCAGGATGCCGCCGTCGAGTAGCGCGAGCACCAGACAGAACGCCAGCACGGCTGCTCCGGTCGGCCCGAGGGCGTACGGGACGTCGCCCGCCTCCACCGCGTCCCGCCCGCCGAGCAGCCGGTGCACCTCGGCAGCGGCCCACACCCCGAGGACGAGCTGGGCGGCCCGCCAGACGCGCCGCAGCGCCACGGGCCGCTGACCGACTTGCGAGAGCAGCGCGCCGGGCACGACCACCAGCGCCGCCGCGGGTGCCGGCAGCAGGAAGGCACCGGCGAGCAGTACGGGGTAGAAGGTCCCGGCCGGGTGGGAGATCCCCACGAACCGGGACCGGGCCACGCGCTCGCAGCCCGCGTACAGCGCTGCGAGCAGCGCGACCGCCCACCAGGGCGTGCGGACGCCCGGCAGCGGCAGCAGGCAGAGCAGCGCGGCGATGGCGACACAGGCGATGTAGACACGTGCCCGCGCCGGTACCGCTTTCATGAGCCCCTCCCCCGGCCATGTCCGTCAGGCACCGGAGCCTAGGACGGCGGCAGGGGGTCCGCGGGTCGACTACCCGCGGATTAGCACGTTCGAGTGACGTGTTCGAGGGTGACTACCCCTGCAGAAGCGGGGTAGTTGAAAAAGTGCAGGAGTGTCAGGACTCCTGAGGCGTGGCGGACGAGGCCGTGACGTCCTGATCGGGGACGGCCTGGCCGGAGCGGATCAGGTCGATCCGCCCCATGACCTTGTCCCGCAGGTCGCCCGGCACGTCGTCGTGCCCGCAGCAGCGCTTGACGAGCTTCTTCACGGCCTGCTCGAGCCCGTACTTCTCGAGGCAGGGCGAGCACTCCTCGAAGTGGTGCTCGAACTTCACGCAGTCCGAGTCCGGCATCTCACGGTCGAGGAACTCGTAGAGATGATCGAGGATTTCGCTGCAATCCGTCTCGTGCGGCTCTCCGCAGCTCATGACCCCGAGCCTTTCGCTTCGTTCGACTCTCCGGCACCGGCCGGGACCATCCCGCGGTCACGGGCGTAATCCTCCAGCATGCCGCGCAGCTGACGGCGGCCCCGGTGCAACCGGGACATCACCGTTCCGATGGGTGTCCCCATGATGTCGGCGATCTCCTTGTAGGCAAACCCCTCGACGTCCGCGAGATAGACGGCGATGCGGAACTCCTCGGGGATCGCCTGGAGCGCCTCCTTCACGTCCGAGTCGGGCAGGTGGTCGAGCGCCTGCGACTCCGCGGAGCGCAAGCCCGTCGACATGTGCGACTCGGCACGGGCGAGCTGCCAGTCCTCGATCTCCTCGGCCGCGGAGCGCTGAGGTTCGCGCTGCTTCTTGCGGTACGAGTTGATGAAGGTGTTGGTGAGGATCCGGTACAGCCACGCCTTGAGGTTGGTGCCCTCCCGGAACTGGTGGAAGGACGCGTACGCCTTGGCGTACGTCTCCTGCACCAGGTCCTCGGCGTCGGCCGGGTTGCGCGTCATGCGCAGTGCGGCCGAGTACATCTGGTCGAGGAACTCGAGCGCGTCCCGCTCGAAGCGCGCGCTGCGCTCGGTCGCGGTCTCCGTGCTCGTGCCGCCCTGGCCCTCGGGCTGCTCCGCCTGGCCGTTGTCGGTCCCTGCGTCGGTCCCTGTGACCGGACCCACCTCCTCGAGTGTTCTCGTGAGACCGAGACCGGTCTCACCCGAATCGGAGGATAGACGACGATCCGGTCCGCCCGCCGCCCGAATAGGGGCGGTCCTGGCCGCGTGCAGCACCGTCCAGTCCAGGTCGGCGCGGCTGCTGCGGGTCGGGCAGATGGTCGAACCCATGCGGCGGACTCCCTCTCCTAAGACATCGGCGCTGGTCTCCAGCACGTACGTCCCGCACAACAGTGACCGCCGCCCCGTCATTCCCGAAGCTTTACCCGAGTGACCCGGTCCACCCCACGACGGCGTCCGTGATGACCGCCACGGCCTCGTCCGGCGAGATGTCTGCACGTTTGGGCACAGCGAAGCCGTGATCCCCGTACGGGACCTCCACGAGCGCGTACGTCCCCTCGGGGAACTCCGCCGGCTTCCCGAACGGGTCGTTGCCGCCCTGCACGACCAGGGTGGGCACCCCGGAGCCCAGCAGCTCGTCGGCGCGGGACTTCTCCGGCTTGCCCGGCGGGTGGAGCGGGAAGCTGAGCGCGAGCACGGCGCGGGCGCCCAGCTCGGTCGCGGTGCGGCAGGCCACCCGGGCCCCGGCGCTGCGCCCGCCGGAGATCACCGGCAGTCCGGACTTCGCCAGCGCGGGCCAGATGCCGCGCCAGCCGGCGTCCAGGGTCTTCGGGGCGGGGGCGAGCTTCTTCCCGGCCACCCGCCAGGGCTGCTCCACCCGGGCGACGGTCACCCCGTGGGCGGGCAGGACCTCGGCCAGGGCCGTCAGGTCGCGGGCCTCGATGCCGCCGCCCGCGCCGTGGCTCACGGCGAGGACCAGCCGGGCCTTCTTCGCCGCGTGCCAGGTGATGCGGGCGGTTCCGGCGTCGGTCTCGACGGTCTCGGTGGTCGTCCCGGCCGTCTTCGTCACATGCGTCACGTCAGAAGAGTGTGCCCTCTTCGGGCCCCTCCAGCTCCTTCAGCAGCTCCGGCCCGTTGTTGCGGACGTTGCTGACGGCCGTGGCGACCGGGTAGGCCCGCATCAGCCCGGCGGGCGGCGGGGCGAGCAGCTCGCGCAGGTCGTCGGCGTCCGTGCGGGACGGGTCCAGCCAGTCGTCCCAGCGGTCGGGCGTCAGCATCAGCGGCATCCGGGGGTGGATCTCGGCGAGCGCCCGCGGCCCGTCCGCCGGGGACACCGCGAGCGGGCTCTGCTCGGCCTCCGTGGTGATGACCGAGCAGGTGACCCACCAGGCCTGCGGGTGGTCGTCGGGCAGCGTCTTGTCGCGCCAGAACTCGTACAGCCCGGCCATCGCGAAGACCGACCCGTCGGCCGGGGTCACGAAGTACGGCTGCTTGCGGGGCCGCTTCTTCTTGCCCTCGACCTCCAGCTCGCGCTCCTGGGTGCCGGTGACCCACTCGTAGTAGCCGTCGGCGGGCAGGATGCAGCGCCGGGAGGTGAAGGCGCGACGGAAGGACGGCTTCTCGTGAACGGTCTCCGCGCGAGCGTTGATCATCCGGGCACCGCCCTCGGGGGTCTTCGACCAGGACGGGACGAGTCCCCACTTCAGCGTGCGCAGCTGCCGAACCGGCCGCGGGTCGTCCGCGTCTTTCAGGGGGCGGTCCAGAACGGCGTAGACCTCTTTGGTGGGTGCCACGTTGTAGTCCGGCTCGAGGATCTCCTCCGGCTCCCACTTCTCGATCTCAAAGATTCCTGCGAGATCCTCTGGCCTACGACTCGCTGAATACCGTCCGCACATACGTGCCACACTGCCAGGCCCACCCGTCGCCCGACCACCACCCCTCAACGACGGCGCCGCGCGCCGCCCCCATTGGATCGCCCACAGGGAGCCAAAGCCTTACATGGACAGCACCGCAACCGCCTCGCTCGCCTCCCTCTGGGACGAGGTGTCCGGCACGCAGCCCGACCCCGACCTGTGGGTGGTGGTCGCGACCCTGGGCGCCGCGCTCGCCGTGGTGATCCCGCACGGCCTGTGGCGCATCTCCCGCAACGCCATCACCATCGCCCACGAGGGCGGCCACGGGCTCGTGGCTCTGCTGACCGGCCGCACCCTCACCGGCATACGCCTGCACTCGGACACCAGTGGCCTGACCGTCAGCCGCGGCAAGCCGTACGGCATCGGCATGATCCTGACCGCCGCCGCGGGCTACACCGCCCCGCCCCTGCTGGGCCTCGGCGGCGCGGCCCTGCTGGGCGGCGGCCGCATCACCCTCCTGCTGTGGCTGGCCACGGCCCTGCTGCTGACCATGCTCGTGATGATCCGCAACGCCTACGGCGCCCTGACGATGCTCGTCACCGGCGGTCTGTTCGTGCTGGTGTCCTGGCTGGCCGGTCCCCAGGTCCAGGCGGCGTTCGCGTATGCGGTGGTGTGGTTCCTGCTGATCGGCGGAGTCCGCCCGGCCTTCGAACTCCAGGCGAAGCGGGCGAGGGGCGGGGCGGGCGACTCGGACGCCGACCAGCTGTCCCGGCTGACGCACGTACCGGCGGGGCTGTGGTTCTTCCTCTTCCACGCGGTGTCGCTGTGCTCGCTGATCGGCGGAGGGCGCTGGCTGCTGGAGATGTGACGGCCGGCCCGAGGGGCGCGCGGTCACCGCCGTGTGCGGCTTCACCACGCGGGCGCGACCGGCCCCCACTGCGCCGCACTCGCAAGACGGCCTGCTTATAAAGTGGGGCCATGGCCCCGAACACCGCAGACACCGCCCTCTGGCCCGCCCCGCACGCGAGCGGATCCGTCGACGCGACGGTCCACGTGCCCGGGTCCAAGTCGGTCACCAACCGTGCCCTGGTCCTCGCCTCCCTCGCGTCCGAGCCCGGCTGGCTGCGCCGGCCCCTGCGCTCCCGGGACACCCTGCTGATGGCCGGGGCGCTGCGCGCGATGGGCATCGAGATCGAGGAGGGCGTGGGCCCTGACGGCACCGGTGAGGCCTGGCGGGTGATCCCCTCGGGCCTGCGCGGCCCGGCCACGGTCGACGTCGGAAACGCCGGCACGGTGATGCGGTTCCTGCCGCCGGTCTCCGCGCTCGCCGACGGCCCCGTCCGGTTCGACGGCGACCCCCGCTCCTATGAGCGCCCGCTGAACGGCGTCATCGACGCGCTGCGTCAGCTCGGCGCCCGGATCGACGACGACGGCCGCGGCGCCCTGCCGATGACCGTGCACGGCAACGGGGCCCTCGAGGGCGGCACGGTCGCCATCGACGCCTCTTCCTCGTCCCAGTTCGTGAGCGCCCTGCTGCTGTCCGGCCCGCGCTTCAACCAGGGCGTCGAGGTCCGCCACACCGGCACCACCCTGCCCTCCATGCCGCACATCCGCATGACCGTCGACATGCTGCGCGCGGTCGGCGCCCAGGTGGACACGCCCGAGTCGGGCGGCGAGCCGAACGTGTGGCGGGTCTCGCCGGGCGCCCTGCTGGGCCGGGACCTGGTCGTCGAGCCGGACCTGTCCAACGCCCAGCCGTTCCTCGCGGCGGCACTGGTGACCGGCGGCAAGGTCGTCGTCCCGGACTGGCCCTCCCGCACCACGCAGCCCGGTGACCGGCTGCGCGAGATCTTCACCGAGATGGGCGGCTCCTGCGAACTGACCGAGTACGGGCTGGTGTTCACCGGCTCCGGCGCGGTGCACGGCATCGACGTCGACCTGGGCGAGGTCGGCGAGCTGACGCCGGGCATCGCGGCGGTCGCGGCCCTCGCGGACTCCCCGTCGACCCTGCGCGGCGTGGCGCACCTGCGGCTGCACGAGACGGACCGGCTGGCCGCGCTGACCAAGGAGATCAACGAACTCGGCGGTGACGTCACGGAGACCGCCGACGGTCTGCACATCCGCCCCCGCCGGCTGCACGACGGGATCTTCCACACCTACGACGACCACCGCATGGCCACGGCCGGCGCGATCATCGGGCTCGCGGTGGAGGGCGTGCAGATCGAGAACGTGGCGACGACGGCCAAGACCCTGCCCGACTTCCCCGATCTGTGGACCGGGATGCTCGGGGCGTAGGACGCAGGGATCACGTCATGCGCCGCTACGGCAAGCACACCGACGAGGACGACATCCGCAGCCGTCCGGGCCGCCGGAACACCCGGCCCCGGACGAACATCCGCCCCAAGCACGAGGACGCCGCCGAGGGTCTGGTCCTCACCGTCGACCGGGGCCGTCTGACCTGCCTCGTCGAGGACCGTGTGGTCCTGGCGATGAAGGCCCGCGAACTGGGCCGCAAGGCGGCGGTGGTCGGCGACCGCGTGGCCCTCGTCGGTGACCTGACGGGCAAGAAGGACACGCTGGCGAGGATCGTGCGCATCGCGGAGCGCACATCCGTGCTGCGTCGCACGGCGGACGACGACGATCCGTTCGAGCGGGTGGTCGTGGCCAACGCCGACCAGCTGGCCGTCGTCACCGCCCTGGCCGACCCGGAGCCCCGCCCCCGGCTGATCGACCGCTGTCTGGTCGCCGCCTACGACGGTGGCCTGGATCCGCTGCTGGTGCTGACCAAGTCGGACCTCGCCCCGCCCGAGAAGCTGCTGGAGCTGTACGGCGACCTCGACATCCCCTACGTCGTCACCAGCCGCGCGGAGCTGGAGAGCGGGGTCGCCCTCGCCCGGGTGCGGGAGCAGCTCGACGGCAAGATCACCGCGTTCGTCGGCCACTCCGGAGTCGGCAAGACGACCCTGGTGAACGCGCTGGTGCCCGTGGAACGGCGGCGTACGACGGGCCATGTGAACGCGGTGACGGGCCGCGGCCGGCACACCACCACCTCGGCGCTGGCGCTGCCGCTCTCGGGCGACGACGGCTGGGTGATCGACACCCCGGGCCTGCGGTCCTTCGGGCTCAACCACGTGGATCCCTCCCGGGTCATCCACGCCTTCCCCGAGCTGGAGCCGGGCACCGAGGGCTGCCCGCGCGCGTGCAGCCACGACGAGCCGGACTGCGCGCTGGACGCCTGGGTGGCCGAGGGGCACGCGGATCCGGCGCGGCTGTACTCGCTGCGCCGGCTGCTGGCCGCGCGTGAGCGCAAGGAAGGCGACTGACCTCCGCGTTGTTTGTCCCGGCGTGCGGACGGTAAGTGCATAATCGCACCCAAGCCGGATGCAAGCCTGGCCATGGCCCGACGAGCGCGACGGAACTGACGAAGCGGTCACTGAACGTGGGAAACGGGAGGACGACTCATGGCGTGGCTGCTGGTCATCGTGGCCGGGTTGCTCGAGACCGGCTTCGCGGTGTGTCTGAAGCTGTCGCACGGCTTCACCCGGCTGTGGCCGACGGTCGCGTTCTGCATCTTCGCCCTCGGCAGCTTCGGCTTGCTGACCCTGGCGCTGAGACGGCTCGACGTGGGTCCCGCGTACGCGGTGTGGACCGGCATCGGGGCAGCGGGAACGGCCATCTACGGCATGGTGTTCCTGGGCGACCTGGTGTCCACACTGAAGATCGTGTCGATCAGTTTCGTCGTCATCGGTGTGATCGGGCTGCAGTTGTCGGGGTCGGCACACTGACTTTCCGTCACCCGGCCTGCCTCTGTAGCGCGTTGCGGACCAGACCGGCGACGCCGCCCTCGCCGGGTGGCGCGGTCACGCACGACAGGGCCAGCCGGACGGCGAGTTCGCAGGAGCGGGCCAGGGCGCAGGAGTCGGACTTGGGTGTGCCGGGGACGGCCAGGAGGCCGACGGCCCGGTCGCGGACGAGGGCGACGAAGTCGC
>NZ_JBEXSH010000240.1:0-10708 GCF_040613555.1 Streptomyces sp. NPDC006265 | reverse complement strand
GATCCGGGGCGTGCTCGAGCGCCTCGGTCTCGAGCCCTGGGACATCACCCGCACCCAGGAGCCCGACGCCGAGGAGCTCGGGCTCAAGGAGTCCGCTCGATGCCACCGTACAGTCCGGGCGTTCCGCCGGAGACGGAGCGTGGCCCGCCGGCGGCGGGGGCCCGGCCGGTGCGACGTGGCGTTCGAGGGGCGGGGGACGGGGTAGCCGCCGTGAGGGTCGTGGAGTCCGTGAAGGGGTCGGGCCCCGGGGCCGCGGCGGGCTGGAGGAGGAGTTCTCCGCCGGTGCCCGCGTCGTCGCCGTGGCGGGAGGAGTCGCGGTGCCCGGTGGTGTGGCCGCCGCAGCCCGAGAGGAGGAGCGCCGCGGAGAGCACACAGGCCAGGACGACGGTCCCGGTGGGTGTCCGCACCTCGTCCTCCCGCTCACCTCGGCCCGTTCGGGGCCGTTCGTCACTATTGTTTGCTTCGGTCACTTGTGTCACGCAACCGGAGCGCTGGCACACGGAGCGTGACGCCCGGGCAGGGCGCCGTCCGGAGAGGAGGACCGCACGGCTGTGGACTGGTTCGGCGCGTCCGAGTACTGGCTGACCCGGCTGGTCTTCCAGCGGGCGCTGGCCGCCGTCTACCTGGTGGCGTTCCTGACGGCGGTGCTCCAGTTCCGCCCGCTGATCGGGCGGCGCGGCATGCTGCCGGTCCCGCGGTTCGTCGAACGGGTGCCGTTCAAGCGGGCGCCGAGCCTGTTCCAGTGGCACTACTCGGACCGCTTCTTCGCGCTCTGCGCCTGGGCGGGCTGCGCGGTGTCGGCTGCGCTGCTGGCGGGGCTCGACTCGCTGCTGCCCCTGTGGGGCGGCATGCTGCTCTGGCTGGTGCCGTGGGCGCTGTACCTGTCGATCGTCAACGTCGGGCAGACCTGGTACTCGTTCGGCTGGGAGTCGCTGCTGCTGGAGGTCGGCTTTCTGGCCGTGTTCCTCGGCAACGACGAGGTGGCGCCACCGGTCGTCGTGCTGTTCCTGCTGCGGTGGATCCTGTTCCGCGTGGAGTTCGGCGCGGGGCTGATCAAGATGCGCGGCGACGCCTGCTGGCGCCAGCTCACCTGCCTGGACCACCACCACGAGACGCAGCCGATGCCGGGCCCGCTGAGCTGGTTCTTCCACCATCTGCCCAGGCCTCTCCACCGCGTCGAGGTGGCCGCGAACCACGTCACCCAGCTCGTGGTGCCGTTCCTGCTGTTCACCCCACAGCCCGTCGCGACGGCCGCCGCGTCGCTGATGCTCGTCACCCAGGTGTGGCTGGTGCTGTCGGGCAACTTCTCCTGGCTGAACTGGATCACGATCGTGCTGGCGCTGTCCGCCGTGCGGTTCCCGGCCGATCCGCCGGACGTGCCCGGCGCCCCGCTGTGGTACGTCGTGGTGGTGCTCACGGTGGCCGTTTCGCTCCTGGGCCTCAGCTACCGGCCGGTCCGCAACATGCTCTCCCGCCGTCAGGTCATGAACCGCTCCTTCGACCCGCTCCACCTGGTGAACACCTACGGAGCGTTCGGCAGCGTGAGCCGGGTGCGGTACGAGGTGGTGGTGGAGGGCACCGCGGACGACGTGCCGCGCGCGGACTCGGGCTGGCTGGAGTACGAGTTCAAGGGCAAGCCGGGCGATCCTCGGCGCTGGCCGCGCCAGTTCGCGCCCTACCATCTGCGGCTGGACTGGCTGATGTGGTTCGCGGCCCTCTCCCCCGCCTACGCCGACCCCTGGTTCGGGACGCTGGTGGAGCGGCTGCTGGAGAACGACCGGGCCACCCTGAAGCTGCTGCGCCGCTCCCCGTTCCCGCCGGATGCGCCGCCTCGGTTCGTGCGCGCCCGCCTGTTCCGGTACCGCTACACGACGTGGCGCGAGCTGCGGGAGACGGGCGCGTGCTGGGAGCGGACCTACGTGCGTGACTTCCTGCCGCCGACGCGGCTGGCGGGGCCGGTTCACAGGCCGTAGACACGGATCGCGGTGGACTCGAGGATCTGCGGGTGGTCGTGCGGGTCGGTGAGTCGGCGGGTGAGGTCCAGGGTGTCGCCGTACGCCGCGCCGAGGGTGCACACCGGCCAGTCCGATCCGTACATCAGCCGGCCGGGCCCGAAGGCATCCAGGGCCACGTCGGCGTACGGGCGCAGGTCCTCGACGGTCCAGTTGGCGGGGTCGGCCTCGGTGACCAGACCGGACAGTTTGGCGACCGTGTTGGGCAGGGCGGCCAGGGCACGCAGGCCGCTCGCCCAGGGTTCGAGGGCGCCGGCGGCGATAGGCGGTTTGCCCAGGTGGTCGAGGACGAAGGTGAGGCCGGGCAGGGCGGCGGCGGCCCTGACGCAGGCGGGCAGTTGGTGCGGGAGCACCACCAGGTCGTAGACCAGCCCCGCGTCGACGACGGCGGTCAGTCCGCGGTGCACGTCCGGGCGCAGCAGCCACTCGGGGTCGGGCTCGCCCTGGACCTGGTGACGGATGCCCTTGAGGTACCGGCCGCCGGGGAGCGCGCGCAGACGGGCGAGTTCGTCGGCGACGTCGGGCCGGGTGAGGTCGGTCCAGCCGACGACGCCCGCGATCATGTCGTGCCCGGCGGCCAGGGCGAGGAACTCCGGGGTCTCCTCGGGCACCGTGACCGTCTGGACGAGGACCGTGCGGTCCACTCCGGCAACTCTCGCCTCGGGTTCGAGGTGCTTCATAATGAAGTCGCGCCGGAGCGGGGCGAGTTCGGGTCCGATGATCCAGTCCTGGTCCCGGACGGACAGGTTCCACAGGTGGTGGTGGGCGTCGACCACGGTCATGACGGCAGTTCCCAGACGACGGGCAGGCCGGCGTCCGCGCCGTCGCCGGAGTAGTCGTGCACGACGTCCAGCAGTTCGGCCATGCGGGCCTGCCAGGCGACGTTGACCGGCAGCTTCTCCAGTTCGGCGAGGAGCCGGGCGTAGTCCTCGCACTCCAGCAGGTGGAAGAGGTTCGTGTTGCTGCGCCAGATCGTCCAGGAGGTGGCGCCCGCGGCGCGGATGGCGTCGATGAGTTCCTCCGGGACCTCGCGGTGGGCCGCCTCGTACGCGGCGATGCGGTCGGCGCGGACCTCGGTGTGCAGGGCGACCCTCATGACGGCTCCTTCGGCGCCTCGGCGGGGACGGGTGCGTCGGCGGGCAGCAGCCCCTCGGCGCGCAGGTCGTGCCAGAACCCCGCGGGCACCCGGGCGGCGAACTGGTGGGCGCAGTCGCGCACTTCGTGGGCCGAGCGGGCGCCGACGAGGACGCTGGCGACGGCCGGGTGGGCGGCGCAGAAGGTCAGGGCGGCGGCGCGCAGCGTGGTGCCGTGCCGGTCGGCGACGGACTTCAGACGCAGGGCGCGCTCGACCAGTGCCGAGGGGGCGACGGTGTAGTTGTACCTCGCCCCGGGTTCGGGGTTGGCCAGCAGGCCGGAGTTGAAGGCGCCGCCGATGACGACGGACGTGCCGCGATCAAGGGCCGCGGGCAGCAGGCCGGTGAGGGCGCTCTGGTCGAGCAGGGTGTAGCGGCCGGCGCAGAGGACCACGTCGACATCGGTGTCGCGGACGAAGCGGGTGAGCATCTCGGCCTGGTTCATGCCGGCGCCGATCGCGCCGACCACGCCCTCGGAGCGGAGCCTTTCCAGCGCCGGGTAGCCCTCGCGGAAGGCCTGTTCGGCTTGCTCGTCGGGGTCGTGGAGGTAGACGACGTCGACCCGGTCGAGACCGAGGCGTTCCAGGCTGGACTCCAGGGTGCGGCGGATGCCGTCGGCGCTGAAGTCCCACACGCGGCGGTGGGTCGCGGGCACGGCGAAACCGCCGGCCAGGTCGTCACCGCCGCCGTCCGAGGGTTCCAGGCGGCGCCCGACCTTGGTGGAGAGGGTGTACCGGTCGCGTGGGTGGTCGCGCAGGGCGGCGCCGAGGCGGCGTTCGGAGAGACCGAGGCCGTAGTGCGGGGCGGTGTCGAAGGAGCGGATGCCCCGTTGCCAGGCGGCCTCGACGGCGTCGTGCGCCTGGGCCTCGCCGACCTCGGTGTACAGGTTGCCGATGGCGGCGGCGCCGAAGGACAGGGCGCTGACCTCGACGCGGCTACGGCCGAGCCGGTTCACCGGGCCACCGGGCGCAGCCGCAGGCCGAGCATGCCGCCGTCGACGGCGAGCGCGGTGCCGGTGGTGGCTCCGGACAGAGGGCTCGCCAGGTAGGCGATGGCGCCCGCGACCTCGGCGGGCGAGACCAGACGGCCGGTGGGCTGGCGGGCCTCCAGGGCGGCCCGTTCGGCGGCCGGGTCGGGTGCGGCGTCGAGGAGGCGGCCGACCCACGGGGTGTCGACCGTGCCCGGGTTGACGCAGTTGACGCGGATGCCCTCGCGGACGTGGTCGGCGGCCATGGCGAGGGTGAGGGAGTACACCGCGCCCTTGGTGGCGCTGTACAGGGCGCGCTGCGGCAGGCCGGCGGTGGCGGCGATGGAGCAGGTGTTGACGATCGCGGCGTGCGCGGAGGCCCTCAGGTGGGGCAGGCAGGCGCGGGTGGTGCGGACCATGCCGAGCACGTTGACGTCGTAGACGCGGTGCCACTCGTCGTCGGGGTTGTCCTCGACGGTGCCCCGGGCGCCGATGCCCGCGTTGTTGACCAGCACGTCGAGCCCGCCGAGGTCGGCGACGGCGGCGGCGACGGCCTCGCGCACGGACGCGTCGTCGGTGACGTCCGCGCGGTGGGCGAGCAGCGGCTTGTCGACCGGCGACGGGTCCAGGTCGAGGACGGCGACCCGGGCGCCGCGCTCGGCCAGGAACTCGGCGGTGGCCCGGCCGATGCCGGAGGCGCCGCCCGTCACCAGGACCCTCAAGCCCTCGAAGTCGCTCATTCAGCCTGCTCCTTCCGGAGGTCGGCGGCCCAGAACGCGCCGCCCGGATAGGTGTACCGCGCCAGCGACTCGGGCCGCATGGCCGCCGAGAAGCCCGGCGCGTTGGGTGCCATGTACCGACCCTCGCGGATCACCACCGGGTCGAGGAAGTGGTCGTGCAGATGGCCGACGTACTCGATGACGCGGTCCTCGGTGGTGCCGGAGAGGGCCACGTAGTCGAACATCGACAGGTGCTGGACGAGTTCGCACAGGCCGACGCCGCCCGCGTGCGGGCAGACCGGCACCCCGAACTTGGCCGCGAGCAGCAGGACCGCGAGGTTCTCGGGGACGCCGCCGACGCGGGCCGCGTCGATCTGGACGACGTCGAGCGCGCCGGCCTGGAGCAGCTGCTTGAAGACGATCCGGTTCTGCACGTGTTCGCCGGTGGCGACCTTCACGGGGGCGACGGCCCGGCGGATCGCCGCGTGGCCGAGGATGTCGTCGGGGCTGGTGGGTTCCTCGATCCAGTACGGGTCGAACTCGGCGAGGGCCTTGGTCCAGCGGATCGCCTCGTGGACGTCCCAGCGCTGGTTGGCGTCGACGGCCATGCGCACGTCGGGGCCGATGACCGAACGGGCCACGCGGCAGCGGCGGATGTCGTCGTCGAGGTCGGCGCCGACCTTGAGCTTGATCTGCCGGAAGCCGTCGGCGACGGCCTCGGCCGCGAGCCGGGTGAGTTTGTCGTCGTCGTAGCCGAGCCAGCCGGGCGAGGTGGTGTAGGCGGGGTAGCCGGACTCCAGCAGGCGGGCCGTGCGTTCCCCGGCACCCGGCCGGCCCCGGCGCAGGAGGGTCAGGGCCTCCTCGGGGGTGAGGGCGTCGGTGAGGTAGCGGAAGTCGACCTGGCGCACGATCCATTCGGGTTCGGCCTCGGCCAGCAGCCGCCACAGCGGCAGGCCGGCTCGTTTGGCGGCCAGGTCCCAGACGGCGTTGACGACGGCGCCGACCGCCATGTGCATCACGCCCTTCTCGGGTCCGAGCCAGCGCAGCTGGCTGTCGCCGATCAGGTCGCGGTTCAGGGTGGAGGGATCGGCGCACAGCTCGTCCAGGCCCCGGCCGACCAGGTGCCCGCTCAGTGCCTCGATCGCGGCGACCTGCACCTCGTTGCCCCGCCCGATGGTGAAGGCGAATCCGTGCCCCTCGTGCCCGTCGGCCGCGTCCGTGCGCAGGACGACGTAGGCCGCCGAGTAGTCGGGGTCCGGGTTCATCGCGTCGGAGCCGTCGAGCTCGCGCGAGGTGGGGAAGCGGATGTCGTGGGTGTCGACCGCGGTGATGCGGGCGGGCGTCGGGGACACGGAGTGCCTTTCGGTCGGGTGCAGGAGGGCGGGGAGGTCAGTCCTGGGCGCGGCCCGTGGTGACCCGGGCGATCATGAGGGCGACCAGGATGATCCCGCCGTAGATGGCCTGGATCCAGAACGACGGGACCTGCGCGAGAGTGAGCAGGTTCTGCACGACACCCAGAAGGAGTACGCCGGTCAGGGCGCCGAACATGGTGCCCTTGCCGCCGTCGAGGGCGATGCCGCCGATCACCGCGGCCGCGAACACCGTGAAGATCATGTTCTGGCCCTGGTTGGCGCTGATCGCGCCGACGTAGCCGGTCTGCATGATGCCGCCGACCGCGGCGAGCACGCCCGCGACGACGAACACGCCGAGCATGACGCGCTCCACGCGGATGCCCGCCGCCCGGGCCGATTCCGCGTTGCCGCCGATGGCGTACAGGGCGCGTCCGACCCGGTGGTACTTCAGGACCAACCCGGCGACCGCGAAGGCGAGCGCGGCGAGCCACACCGACAGCGGGACGGTGAGGAAGGTGGTGGTGGCCAGCGCGTAGAAGCCGTCGGGCATGCCGAACAGCGTCTTGCCCTTGGTCGCGCCGACCAGCAGGCCGCGCAGCACGATCAGCATCGCCAGCGTCACGATGAACGCGTTGAGCTTGAACTTCACGACCAGGACGCCGTTGAAGGCGCCGACGGCCGCGCCCGCGACCAGAGCCGCGAGCAAGGCCAGAGCGGCGGGGAACTCGGTGCCCCAGCCGGACTGGGCGGCGGGCAGCACGAGCAGCGCTCCGACGGCGGGCGCGATGCCGACCACCGACTCCAGGGAGAGGTCGAACTTGCCGGTGATGAGGACGAGCGACTCGGCGAGCACGACCATCGCGAGGGCGGCGGAGGCGCCGAGGATCGAGATCAGGTTGCGCTCCGTGAGGAACGAGTCGTTGACGATCGTCCCGAGCACCACGAGCAGCAACAGGGCAGGTACGAGGGCCAGTTCGCGGGCCCGGCGCAGCAGCACGGTCCTCGCCGACCCGGTGCCGGTCACGAGCACCGGCTTCACCGGCGGGGCCTTGGTGTCAGCCATGGTCCACTCCTTCGATGGAGGCGATGAGCTCGTGGTCGCGCCAGCCCGCCCGGTGCTCGGCGACGACACGGCCGTGGAAGAGGACGAGGACCCGGTCGCAGCGCCTGAGGTCGTCGAGTTCGTCGGAGACGACGAGTACGGCGGTGCCGTCCTCGCGGGCGCTGTCGACGCGGGCGAGCAGGGACTCCTTGGACTTCACGTCGACGCCCGCGGTGGGGTTGACGAGGACCAGGAGCCGTGGGTCGGAGGCGAGGGCCCGGGCCATGACGACCTTCTGCGCGTTGCCGCCGGACAGGTCCGAGACGGGCTGTTCGGGGCCCTCGGCGTGGATGTCGAGCCGTCCGATCAGCGCGGTGGCGACGCCGCGTTTGCGGTCGGTGCCGACGAAACCGAAACGGCCGAGCCGGTCCAGGACGCTGAGGGTGGCATTGTCGCCGACGGACATGCCGAAGACGAGGCCCTGGTCGTGCCGGTCGCGGGGCACGAAGCCGACTCCGGCTTCGACGGCGGCCCGGACGTCGCCGAACGGCAGTGGCGCCCCGTCCAGCCGGACCGTCCCACCGGTGGGTGTATGCAGTCCCGTGAACGTCTCGGCCAGCTCGATCTTGCCGCTGGCGCTGGAGCCGGCGAGTCCGACGACCTCCCCGCGGCGGACGGTGAGGCCGACGTTCTCGTAGGCCGTCGAGCGGAGCCCGCGGACGTCGAGGAGGACCGGGCCTGCGGCCTCGACGGCCCGCTGCCGCTCGGTCGCCTCGGCGATCGCCTCCCCCGCCATGGCCTCCACCAGTGCCTGGCGCGGGAGGTCGGCGACCGGTGCGGTGGTGATCCAGCGGGCGTCGCGCAGGACCGTGACGGTCTGGCAGACCTCGTACACCTCCTGGAGGTGGTGCGAGATGAACAGGAAGGTGACGCCCGAGTCCTGGAGGGAGCGCATACGGCTGAAGAGCCGCTCGATCTCCCGGTTGTCGAGCTGGGCGGTGGGCTCGTCGAGGACGATGAAGCGGGCGCCGAAGCTCAGCGCGCGGGCGATCTCCACCATCTGCCGGTCCTCGACCTTGAGGTCGGCCGTGCGGGCGTCGGGGTCGACGCGCACGTCCCAGGTGTCGAGGAGGGCGGCGGCCTCGGACTTCAGGCGGCGCCAGCTGATGAAGCCCCGGTGCAGCGGCTGCCGGTTGATGAACAGGTTCTCGGCGACGGTCAGTTCGGGGACGACCGTCGGATGCTGGTAGACGCAGGCGACCTTGCGGCGCCAGGCGTCCCGGTCGGTCAGCGGCGGCGCGGGCTCGCCGTCGAAGCGGACGGTGCCCTCGTCGGGTGCCTGGAGGCCGGTGAGGATGCGGACCAGGGTCGACTTGCCGGCGCCGTTGCGGCCGACGAGGGCGTGGGACTCGCCGGGCAGGACGGTGAGCCGGCCGTCGGCGAGGGCGGTGGTGGGGCCGTAGCGCTTGACGACGCCCCGTGCCTCGACAAGTGGGCTGCTCATTCGCCCGTGTTGCCCCACAGCTCGGGGTCGTCGACGTTGTCCTTGGTGACCAGCGGGGCGGGCAGCTGGTCCTCCAGGATGCCGCTGGGCAGCTTGACGATCGTCGAGTCGTGGTCCGTCGGGCCCGGCTTGAACTCCTTCCCCTGCATCGCCGCCTTGATGTAGTACATGCCGTACTTGGCGTAGGCGTCGGCGGGCTGGGAGACGGTCGCGTCGATCTCGCCCTTGCGGATCGCGTCGAACTCCTGCGGGATCCCGTCGTTGGAGACGATGGCGATGTGGCCCTGCTGCCCGGCCTTCTTCAGCATGCCCTTGGACTTGAGGGTCTGAAGGGTGGGCGCGAGGTAGACACCGCCCGCCTGCAGGTAGATGCCCTTGATGTCGGGGTTGGCGTTGAGGAGGGTGTCGAGCTTGGAGGCCGCCGTGTCGGACTCCCACTTGGCGGGGATCTCCAGGACCTTCAGCTTCGGGAAGTTCTTCTTCACGCAGGCGTGGAACGCCTCGGAGCGGTCGCGGCCGTTGACCGAGGCGAGGTCGCCCATGATCTGCACGACCTTGCC
Organism: Streptomyces sp. NPDC006265; assembly: GCF_040613555.1. Classification (NCBI taxonomy): domain Bacteria; kingdom Bacillati; phylum Actinomycetota; class Actinomycetes; order Kitasatosporales; family Streptomycetaceae; genus Streptomyces; species Streptomyces sp. NPDC006265. The sequence goes on along the minus strand of NZ_JBEXSH010000240.1, from coordinate 1,419 downwards.
TGAGGTGATGTGCTCGCCGAGGTACTGGCAGGCCTTCTCGCCGTACGCCACGTTGTTCGCCCGGACCACCATGGCGACCTTGCCCTTGTCGGGGGCCACGTCCACGGCGACCACCGGCACGCCCTTGCGCTCGGCCTGGTCGAGTCCGGCCTCGATGGCGGCACTGTCCAGCGGGGCGACGACCAGGCCTTCGACGCCCTGGTTGAGCTGGTTGTTGATGTCGGTGATCTGCTGCGAGGGGTCGCTGTTGGAGTTGACGGTCTTCATCGCGTCCACGCCCTCGGACTTCGCCATCTTCGGCACGTAGTCGTTGTACGACTGCCAGAACGGCGAGGTCAGCAGGGGCAGCACCACCCCGACCTTGCCGGTGCCGTCACCGCCTCCGGCCCCGGAGGCCCCGGTGTCCTTGGTGCTGCCGCACGCGGCGAGCAGCAGGGACGCTCCGGTGGCCAGGGCCACCGCGCCGAACATCCGTGACGTGTTCCGTTTCCGCACTGTGCTTCCGGGCATCTCAGGAGGCTCCCATCGACCGGTCTTCCAGCAGATGCCCGCATACTTATCAGACCACTCCCCGGCCAGAACACCCGTTGACGGCAGATTTTCCCGCTCACGGCCCATAGTGGTCCGACCACCTGACTGGTTAGACTGCGCCGAGCGCGGTGATCGGAGGAATGGCGTGGACGACGAGACAGCCCCGCAGAAGGGCACCGTGACGCAGCGCGCCATCGAGCGGATCAAGGCGATGATCGGCGAGGGCCGGCTGGAACCGGGCCAGCGGTTGCCCACCGAACGTGATCTGGCCGTCCAGCTCGGCATCTCCCGCAGCTCGATGCGGGAGGCGATCCGTGCGCTCACGGTGCTGGGCGTGCTGGAGGCCCGGCACGGCTCGGGCATCTACGTGACACAACTGGAGGCCGGCGACCTGCTGGAGACCTTCGGTGTCGTCGCGGACCTGTCGCGCGGCCCGCAACTGGTGGAACTGCTGGAGATCCGGCGGATCCTGGAATCGACGGCGACGGCGCTGGCCGCCGCCCGGATCACCCCGGACCAGCTGGCCGAGGTGGAGAAGCACCTGGCGGCCATGACCGCCACGGACGATCCGGAGGAGATCCTCGCCCACGACCTGGCCTTCCACCGGGAGATCGCGGCGGCCGCGGGCAACGAGACCCTGGCCGCGATCCTGGAGGGCCTGTCGTCACGGACGTTCCGCGCCCGCGTCTGGCGCGGCTACCAGGAGGAGGGCGCCTTCGCCCGCACCCGCCGCGAGCACGCGGCGATCCACCGGGCCCTGGCGGCTCATGACCCGGAGGCGGCCCGCGCGGCGGCGGCCGCGCACGTGGGCGAGGTGGAACAGTGGCTGCGCGCGCAGCTCGGGCCCTGAGACGGTCCCAGGGCCCGGTGCTCCGCGGCTACTTGAAC
>NZ_JBEXSH010000239.1:0-10726 GCF_040613555.1 Streptomyces sp. NPDC006265 | reverse complement strand
GTCGACGCCAAGGACAGCGACGACCCGAAGGCGGTCTTCACCGAGACCGGCGACGAGATCAAGGGCCTGAAGGACGTCGTCAGTCGGGCGGCACGCCCCAGGTGCTCGCCGTCGTCATCCCCGTCGCCGTCGCCGTCGGCGTCGGCATCGGCATGGGGGTCGTCGTAGGTCTCGTCGTACCCGGCGTAGCTTTCGCGCACGTAGTCGGACCCGTCCGGTGCATCCGGCCCTGCCGACCTCTCCGGCTCGACGTCGGGGGCCCCGGCCACGCCGGCGCCGTACCCGCCGTACTCCGGCCCGCGCCTGCGCAGCGTTTCGGCTGAGGTGCCGCACCCCGGGCAGGCAAGGGCGCCGTTGAGGTGCCGTCGGCACGGGTCGCAGTAGTCCATGACGCGGGAAGATTAAGTTCCGCGCAGGTCACGTTCCTAGATCCAGCTGTGAAGGTTCTGTAGGGACACGGTCCACCCATGGTTTCGAAACTGTCGAAACCGTTATGCGCGCGACCCATTGACACCCCGACCGCCCGATCCTTACTGTCACGCCAGCATTTCGAACGTGTGCCGAAATCTCGAACAGACCGAGTCGCCGGAGCGCGTGCGGGATGCTGACGGAACAAACTGACGGAACTGAGCCGACGAAGCTGCGAGGGACAACCGCCGTGCGCATCACCGGAATCAGCACACACGTGGTCGGGACGCCTTGGCGCAACCTGACGTACGTCCAGGTGCACACCGACGAGGGGATCACCGGAGTCGGCGAGACCCGGATGCTGGGACACACCGACGCCCTTCTCGGATACCTGAGGGAGGCCGAGGCCAATCACATTCTCGGCTCCGACCCCTTCGCTGTCGAGGACCTCGTCAAGCGCATGAAGTACGGCGACTACGGCCGTGCGGGCGAGATCGTCATGTCCGGTATCGCCGTGATCGAGATGGCCTGCTGGGACATCAAGGGCAAGGCCCTGGGCGTCCCCGTCTGGCAGCTGCTGGGCGGCAAGGTCACCGACAAGGTCAAGGCGTACGCCAACGGCTGGTACACCACCGAGCGGACCCCGGAGGCCTACCACAAGGCCGCACAGGGCGTGATGGAGCGCGGCTACCGGGCGCTCAAGATCGACCCCTTCGGCACCGGCCACTTCGAGCTGGACCACCAGCAGACCCTGTACGCCGTCTCCCTGATCGAGGCGGTCCGGGACGCGATCGGCCCCGAGGCCGAGCTGATGCTGGAGATGCACGGCCGCTTCTCCCCCGCCACGGCCGTACGCCTGGCCAAGGAGCTGGCGCCGTTCAAGCCGGCGTGGCTGGAGGAGCCGGTCCCGCCGGAGAACCTCAAGGCGCTGGAGAAGGTCGCCGCCAAGGTCGACGTGCCGGTCGCCACCGGTGAGCGCATCCACGACCGGATCGAGTTCCGGGAGCTGTTCGAGAGCCAGGCCGTCGACATCATCCAGCCGGACGTCGGCCATATCGGTGGAATCTGGGAGACCAGGAAGCTCGCCGCGACCGCCGAGACGCACTACATGCTGGTGGCCCCGCACAACGTGGGCGGCTCGGTCCTGACCGCCGCGTCCCTCCAGGTCGGCTTCACCGCCCCGAACTTCAAGATCCTTGAACACTTCAACGACTTCGCCGACGCGGAGATCAAGAAGGTGGTCAAGGGCGCCCCGCAGGTGAACCCGGAGGACGGCTGCTTCCACCTCTCCGACGCCCCGGGCCTCGGTGTGGAGCTGGACGTCGACGCCGCCGCCGAGTTCCCCCAGCAGCAGGCCCGTTTCGACCTCTGGGCGGAGGGCTGGGAACAGCGCAAGCCGAAGGGCGCGCAGTGAGCACCGCGGTCGTCATCGACGCCCCGGGCGAGCACCGTCTCGTCCCGCACGAGCCCCGGCGGCCCGAGGCCGGCGAGGCGCTGGTCCGGGTGCACGCCTCGGGGATCTGCGGCAGCGACCGCGAGGTCTACCAGGGCAACCGCCCCGAGGGCTACGTGCGCTACCCGCTGACCCCGGGCCACGAGTGGTCCGGGACGGTGGAGGCCGTGGGCACCGGTGTCCCGGAGTCCCTCGTGGGCCGCAAGGTGGTCGGTGAGGGCTTTCGAAACTGTCAGGTCTGCGACCGCTGCCACGCGGGCGACACGACCCTGTGCACGGCCGGCTACGAGGAGACCGGGTTCACCCAGCCGGGCGCGATGGCGGCCACGCTGACCCTCCCGGCCCGCCTCCTGCACGCCCTCCCGGACGACTGCGACCTCACGGCCGCGGCGCTCCTGGAGCCCGCCGCGTGCATCGCGGCCGCCGCGCTGAAGGGCGACGCACAGCCCGGTGAACGCGTCGCCGTGGTCGGCACCGGCACCCTCGGCATGTTCGCCGTGCAGTTCCTGAAGGCGAACTCGCCGGCCGAGCTGCTGGTCGTCGGCACCCGCCGGGATCGTGAGGCGCTGTCACGGCAGTACGGCGCGACGGACTTCCGGACGAAGGACCAGGAACTCCCGGACGACTTCGACGTGGTGATCGAGACGGCCGGGTCCGCGGACGCCGCCCGGATCTCGGCCGGCCTGCTCAGGCGGGGCGGCCGGCTGGTCCTGACCGGCATCCCGGCGCCGAACGCCGACGGTCTCGACCCGACCGACCTCGTCGTACGGCAGCTGGAGGTGCACACCGTCTTCGGTGCGCCGCCGGACGCCTGGGCGCACACGGTGCGGGTGTTCGCCGCCGGTCTGCTCGACCCGCTGCCGCTGGTGACGCACGAGCTCCCGCTCACCGAGTTCTCGCAGGCCATCGAGCTGGTCGGGGCCGGTGATCCGAAGGTGGGCAAGGTCCTGCTCCGCCCCTAGACGTACGCCGGTACGGGGCAACCTGACGGCTCCCGTACCGGCGTACCCCAGCCTTGCCCTACCCAGAGCCGCGAACCTCGTCCGAAATATCGAACCGAAGGACATTCCTGTGACCGACGCTTCCGCCCCGGCCGCCCGCAGGCCCGGTGAGCAGGCGCTCACCGCCCTGGGCCTGAGCGCACCCGCCCCCGATCCCGCCGACGCCTCCCCGCACTCCTTCCCCGGCGGCGGCCGCTGGCGCACCGAGATCCCCTCCTGCGAGGGCCCCGAGGCGCTGGCGGTGGTGCTGAAGGAGGCCTCGCGGCTGGACGTGCCGATCCACCGGATCAGCCAGGGCAGCGGTGTGTGGATGCTGACCGACGCCGAGATCACCGAGATGGTCGAGTCGACCGGCGAACGCGACATCGAGCTCTGCCTGTTCACCGGCCCGCGCGGCACCTGGGACATCGGCGGGTCCACGCGCACCGACTCGCGGGGGGCCGGACTGCGCGCCCGCGGCCACGACGCCGTCGCCGGTTGCATCGAAGACGCCGTCAGAGCAACGGAGTTGGGCGTCAAGTGCCTGCTCGTCGCCGACGAGGGCGTACTGTGGACGCTGCACCGGGCACGGGCCGCCGGGATCATCCCGGCCGACACGACGCTCAAGGTCTCCGCGCTCATCGGGCCCGTCAACCCGGCCGCGTACGCGGTCTACGAGCGCCTCGGCGCCGACTCGGTCAATGTGCCGAGCGACCTGACACTCGACCACCTCACCGAGATCCGGCGGGTGTCGGGCGCTCCGATGGACATGTACATCGAGGCCCCCGACGACCTCGGCGGCTACGTGCGGATGTACGAGGTCGCCGAGCTGATCCGGCGCGGCGCACCGCTCTACCTGAAGTTCGGCCTGTCCAAGGCGCCCGGGATCTATCCCTACGGGCACCACATGCGGGAGCTGACCCTGGCCACCGCCAAGGAACGTGTGCGGCGCGGCCGACTCGCCCTGGACCTTCTGGCCCGTCATGGGGCCGACGGCGACATGGCGCCGCTGGGCTCGCGACTGCCGGGCGATATGCAACGGTTCGAAATCTCGTCATAACGTTCCGGAAACTCGCCTTACAAAAGACGACACAGCCGACCACAATCCCACACATCTTCTCGGTCTTTCCGGCACGACCACCCGGAGCGACTTCGCGCCTCCCAGACCGAGCCCTGCACACAGATCAAGGATGATGATCATGCGTAACCGCAGAGCCGCCCTCGCCGCCATAGCCGGAGCCGCGTCCCTCGCCCTGACCCTGTCCGCCTGCGGGCAGAACAGCGAGGGCGGCAGCGAGAAGAGCGGGGACAGCGCCAAGGGCGGCACCATCGGCATCGCGATGCCGACCAAGTCCTCCGAGCGCTGGATCGCCGACGGCAACAACGTCAAGAAGGACCTGGAGTCCAAGGGCTACAAGACCCAGCTGGTCTACGGCGAGGACGACCCGGACCAGCAGGTCTCGCAGATCGAGAACCTGATCACCCAGGGCGTGAAGGCGCTGATCGTCGCCGCCATCGACAACAAGTCGATGAACAACGTGCTCCAGCAGGCCAAGGAAGCCGACATCCCGGTCATCTCCTACGACCGTCTGATCCTCGGCACGGAGAACGTCGACTACTACGCGTCGTTCGACAACGAGAAGGTCGGCGAGCTCCAGGGCACCTACATCGTCGAGAAGCTCGGCCTGAAGGACGGCTCCAAGAAGGGCCCCTTCAACATCGAGCTGTTCGCCGGCTCCAACGACGACAACAACACCCGCTACTTCTTCCAGGGCGCGATGAACATCCTGCAGCCCTACATCGACAAGAAGCAGCTCGTCGTCCGCTCCGGCCAGACCAAGCTGAACCAGGTCACCACCCTGCGCTGGGACGGCGGCACCGCCCAGAAGCGCATGGACGACATCCTGACCTCGTCCTACAAGCGCGAGCGGGTCGACGCGGTCCTTTCCCCCTACGACGGCATCTCCATCGGCATCCTGTCGGCGCTGAAGTCCGACGACTACGGCTCCAAGAGCAAGCCGCTGCCGGTCGTCACCGGCCAGGACGCCGAGCTCGCCTCCGTGAAGTCGATCATCGCCGGCCAGCAGTCGATGACCGTCTACAAGGACACCCGCGAGCTCGCCAAGGTCGCCTCGAACATGGTCGACGCGCTGCTGAACGACAAGAAGCCCGAGGTCAACGACACCAAGACCTACGACAACGGCTCGAAGGTCGTCCCGGCGTACCTGCTGGAGCCCGTCGCGGTCGACAAGTCGAACTACCAGAAGGAGGTCGTCGACTCCGGCTACATCAAGGAGAGCGACCTCAAGTAGTCCCCGCCACCGACCGACGATTCACCACTGATTGGAAGGCACGACCATGGCGGGACCCGTCCTGGAGATGCGCTCGATCGTCAAGACCTTTCCCGGCGTCAAGGCGCTCTCGGACGTCACACTGACCGTCCGGCAGGGCGAGGTCCACGCCATCTGCGGGGAGAACGGCGCCGGCAAGTCGACCTTGATGAAGGTCCTCTCCGGCGTCCACCCGCACGGCACCTACGAGGGCGACATCCTCTTCGAAGGAGACGTCTGCCGCTTCAAGGACATCCGGGCCAGCGAAGAGCGCGGCATCGTGATCATCCACCAGGAACTGGCCCTGGTGCCCTACCTCTCCCTCGCGGAGAACATCTTCCTCGGCAACGAGCACGCCACCCGGGGGATCATCAGCTGGACCGAGACCCTGCGGCACGCCACCGAACTGCTGCGCCGGGTCGGTCTCTCCGACCACCCGGACACCCGCGTCGCCGACATCGGCGTGGGCAAGCAGCAGCTCGTGGAGATCGCGAAGGCCCTGTCGAAGAAGGTGAAGCTGCTCATCCTGGATGAGCCGACCGCCGCGCTGAACGACGAGGACAGCGGCAAGCTCCTGGACCTGATCCTGGAGCTGAAGAAGCAGGGCATCACCTCGATCATCATCTCCCACAAGCTCAACGAGATCCGCAAGGTCGCCGACTCGGTGACGATCCTCCGCGACGGCCAGACCATCGAGACCCTCGATGTGAAGGCTCCGGAGACCACCGAGGACCGGATCATCAGCGGCATGGTCGGCCGCGACCTGGAGCACCGCTTCCCGGAGCGGTCGCCGCACGAGGCCGAGGAGGGGGCGGCGCCCGCCCTGGAGATCCGCAACTGGACCGTGCACCACCCGATCGACCAGCAGCGCAAGGTGTGCGACGACGTGTCGCTCCACGTGCGGCGCGGGGAGATCGTCGGCATCGCGGGCCTGATGGGCGCCGGCCGCACCGAACTCGCGATGAGCGTCTTCGGCCGGACCTACGGCCGGTACGCGGACGGCACGGTCCTCAAGGACGGCAAGGAGATCCGTACGAAGACCGTCCCGGAGGCGGTCAAGCACGGCATCGCCTATGTGACCGAGGACCGCAAGCACTATGGCCTCAACCTCATCGACACCATCAACCGGAACATCTCGCTGAGCGCCCTGAGCAAGGTCGCCAAGCGCGGTGTGGTCGACGAGCACGAGGAGCGGCAGGTCGCCGAGGGCTTCCGCACGTCCATGAACATCAAGGCGCCGACCGTCTTCGAGCCGGTGGGCAAGCTGTCCGGCGGCAACCAGCAGAAGGTCGTCCTCAGCAAGTGGATCTTCTCGGGTCCGGAGGTGCTGATCCTGGACGAGCCGACGCGCGGTATCGACGTCGGTGCCAAGTACGAGATCTACACGGTCATCGACCAGCTGGCCGCCCAGGGCAAGGCGGTCGTCTTCATCTCCTCCGAGCTGCCCGAACTGCTCGGTATGTGTGACCGCATCTACACGATGGCCGCGGGGCGGCTGACGGGTGAGTTCTCGCGGGCCGAGGCCTCCCAGGAATCGCTGATGCGTCAGATGACGAAGGACAAAGAGGTAACCCGATGAGCACGGACGTGACCGCCAAGAGCCCGGCCCCCGCGCCGCCGGGCAAGAGCGGAGGGGCCGCGGGTGGCGGCCTGCTGCAGCTGGTGATGGACGGCATGCGCCGCAACATGCGGCAGTACGGCATGCTGATCGCCCTGGGCCTGATCGTGGCCCTGTTCGCCGTGTGGACCGACGGTGACCTGCTGCTGCCGCGCAACGTCTCCAACCTGGTGCTGCAGAACAGCTACATCCTCATCCTCGCGATGGGCATGATGCTGGTGATCATCGCCGGCCACATCGACCTGTCGGTCGGATCGCTGACGGCGTTCATCGGCTCGATGGCGGCCGTGTTCATGGTCAGGAACGATCTGCCCTGGCCGGTCGCGGTGATCCTGTGTCTGGCGGTGGGCGCGCTCGCGGGCGCCATCCAAGGATTCTTCATCGCCTACGGCGGCATACCGTCGTTCATCGTGACCCTCGCGGGCATGCTGATCTGGCGCGGCCTGACCGAGATCTTCCTGGAAGGTCAGACGCTCGGCCCCTTCCCGCGGGGCCTGCAGAAGATGGCCAACGGCTTCCTGCCCGAAGTCGGCCCGAACACCAACTACCACAACCTCACGCTTCTGCTGGGCTTCGCGTTGATCGCCTTCGTGGTCTTCCAGGAGGTCCGGGACCGCAAGCGGCAGCAGGAGTTCTCGCTCGACGTCCCGCCCACCAGCCTGTTCCTGCTGAAGCTGGTCGCGCTCGGCGCCGCCATCCTCACGCTGACGATGCTGCTGGCCAGCTACAAGGGCACCCCGATCGTGCTGCTCGTCCTGGGCGTGCTGCTCGTCGGCTTCGGCTATGTGATGCGCAACGCGATCATCGGCCGCCACATCTACGCGATCGGCGGCAACCTCCCGGCGGCCAAGCTGTCGGGTGTGAAGGACAAGAAGGTCACCTTCCTGGTCTTCCTGAACATGGGCATGCTCGCGGCCCTGGCGGGTCTGGTCTTCGCCGCCCGCTTCAACGCTGCCTCTCCCAAGGCCGGCCTCAACTTCGAGCTGGAGGCGATCGCGGCCTCGTTCATCGGCGGTGCGTCGATGAGCGGCGGTGTCGGCACCGTCCTCGGCGCGATCATCGGTGGCCTGGTCCTGGGCGTACTGAACAACGGTATGAACCTCGTCGGCATCGGCACCGACTGGCAGCAGGTCATCAAGGGCCTGGTCCTGCTGGCGGCCGTCGGGTTCGACGTGTGGAACAAGCGCAAGGTCGGTTCATAAGTCAGTTCGGGGCCCCGCCGCCAGGCGGGGCCCTCTCCTTATCGGGAGCCGCACACATGGAACTGAGCAGACGCACGGTCGTCGCGGGAGCGGCGGCGGGCATGGCCGCCACCACGCTCGGCGGCACGGCACACGCCACGGGAGGCAGGAAGCCGGTGAAGACGCTCTTCGGCAAGCTGGCCGACGGCACCAAGGTCTACAGCTGGGCGCTGGAGAACGGCGGCACCCGCCTGAAGGTCCTCTCCTGGGGCGGTGTCGTCCAGTCCCTGGAGATCCCCGACCGTCGCGGCCGCCACGCCAACGTCTCCGCGGGCTTCGACAACCTCGAGGACTACGTCGCGAAGACCCCGTACTTCGGCGCCCTGATCGGCCGGTACGGCAACCGCATCGGCAAGGGCAAGTTCACCCTCGACGGCAAGAACTACCAGCTGTCCGTGAACGACGGCGAGCAGAGCCTGCACGGCGGCACCCAGGGCTTCGACAAGCGCGTGTGGGACGTCGAGCCGTTCACCAAGGGCTCCGACGTCGGCCTGCACCTGTACTACACGTCCGTCGACGGCGAGATGGGCTACCCGGGCACGCTCAAGACGAAGGTGACGTACACGCTCACCCGGCACGGCGACTGGCGCATCGACTACGAGGCCACCACGGACAAGGCCACCGTCGTCAACCTCACCAGCCACGTCTACTGGAACCTGGCCGGCGAGGGCAGCGGCACGATCGAGGACCACGAGCTGCACATCGCGGGCTCCCGCTACACGCCCACCGACGCGGGCCTGATCCCCACCGGCGAACTGGCCAGGGTCGCGGGCACGCCCTTCGACTTCACCCGGGCCAAGCCGATCGGCCGGGACATCCGCACCTCGCACCCGCAGCTGGTCACCGCCAAGGGCTTCGACCACAACTGGGTCCTCGACAAGGGCATCACCTCCCGGCCCGAGCACGTCGCGACCCTGCGCGACCCGGCCTCCGGCCGCACCCTGAAGATCGCCACGAACGAGCCGGGCCTGCAGTTCTACTCCGGCAACTTCCTCGACGGCACGCTGACCGGCCCGTCCGGCCGCACCTACCGGCAGGGCGACGCACTCTGCCTGGAGACGCAGCACTTCCCGGACTCGCCGAACAAGCCGAAGTTCCCGTCGACGGTGCTGCGACCGGGGCAGACGTACCACACGACCACGATCCACACGTTCGGCTGCTGAGGCCACTGACAGGCCTTCACACGATGGGCACATGTTCCGACCGTTTTCCCGACGGTTGAACGGCGCCCCCGTGGTCTCCGTATGAATGGGCGGCCCGCGCTCCCCCGCGCGGGCCGCCCTTAAACGTCGGGCCCGTCCGTCCCCAACGGGCCCGCCCCACGCGGAGGTTCCATGGCCGACAACGTCACGTCGCTGTTCCGCAGTACCGCGGCACACAGCCCGTCGATGGCGGCTCTGACACGTGAGGGCGGCGAGGGAGCCGGCCCCGTGGACTTCTGTATCCCCTGCAACCCGTACTTCCCGACCCCGGCCATGTTCGAGGACATGGCGGGCCGGCTGCGCGACATCATCACGTACTACCCGAGCAGCGCCGACACGATCACCGCCGAGCTGTGCAGCCTGCTCCAGCTGCCCCCGCAGTGCGTGGCCATGGGCAACGGCTCGACCGAGCTCATCACCTGGATCGACCATCTGCTGGTCCGCGAGTCCCTCGCCGTCCCCGTCCCGACCTTCGGCCGCTGGACCGATCAGCCGATGGAGACCGGCAAGCGGGTCGACATGTTCCCCCTCCAGGAGTCCAGCGGCTTCGCCCTCGACCTCGCGCAGTACGCCGAGTTCATCCGGGCCCGCGGCACCCGCGTCGCGGTGATCTGCAACCCGAACAACCCCGACGGCGGCTTCCTGCACAAGCACGCCCTCGTGCAGTTCATGGACGCCATGGCCGACCTCGACCTGATCGTCATCGACGAGTCGTTCCTGGAGTTCGCCGACGCCGAGGCCGAGCCGTCGGTCGTCCAGGAGGCGATGCTGCGGCCCAACGTGGTCGTGCTGCGCAGCCTCGGCAAGAACTTCGGCCTGCACGGCATCCGCTTCGGCTACCTCGTCGCCAATCCGGCGCTCGCGAGCCGGGTCCGCTCCATGCTCCCGAAGTGGAACCTCAACTCCTTCGCCGAGCACGTCGTCTTCATGCTCAAGGAGCACGGCGCCGAGTACGCGCAGAGCCTGACGCAGGTGCGCCGCGACCGCCTCGACATGGCCGGCCAGCTCTCCTCTCTGCCCGGCCTCACGGTCTACCCCTCGCAGGGCAACTTCCTCTTCGTGCGCCTCCCCGTGGGCGCCGAGGGCACCGTGGTCCGGGACCGGATGCTCACCGAGCACCGGATCCTGGTCCGCGAGTGCGGCAACAAGATCGGTTCGTCCAGTCGCTTCCTGCGTCTCGTGGTGCGCCCCCAGGTGGACGTGCGTCGCCTGGTGTCCGGCCTGGAACAGGTGCTCTACGGGACGTCCAGGAGGGGAGCCGCCGTACCCGAGCTGGGCAATGGGACCAGCTACAGCTCGGGGACGGCGGCCGTGGACCGTCTGGTGAGCGAGACGAACGGGTCGGGCATGCGCGGGCTCGCGGCGCAGGCGGTGGGGATGGCCGCGGCGCCGGCCCCCGCCGCGGCCACGGAGGCCGGGAGGCCGAGGCTCGCCCCGGCGGCCGCGAGTACGGGTGGGGCGGGGTTCGCTCCCGCCGCGGCGGCCGTCGCCCCG